>NZ_CEWDCG010000153.1:0-7480 GCF_982436375.1 Coprobacter sp.
GTAATTGGAATTCAAATAAATCTTATCACTGGTTTTCTTTAATCCATCTCCTCTGGTCTTATTCAATCCATAAGCCAACTCCAATCTATTTTTCCATACATGCTTATTATGTTTATAATCTGCTTGATATGTTCCTTGCAAATCAAAGGCAAAAGCATTATCCCCTCCTGTCGCCCAATTTGTAAAACTGACTTGAGTCAACTTAAGACCTGCATATCCAGAAGTCGTCCACAAAGAATCCTTAGTTTCCGCATTAATTTCAGATATACTCATCCCAACAAATAATGTCATCAACAAAAATAATTTTCGGATCGTCATAATTAGCTTTTTATAAATAAATCCAACACAATAAAATTAATATATTTTACATAACAGTTTTTAGCTTAATATTGTTTTCTTTATTTCAAAAAAAAACGGATAAACAAATCTGCTTACCCGTTTTCCACTTATTTGATATAGACTTTATTTTTTTGGTATTACAAACGTATTTATAGACCGAGATTCTAAATTCACCGGTAATATAAATTTCCCTATTCTGACTTTCAAAGGTTGTTCAAAATTTTCTTCATTTGCTGCAATAACAACAATCGAATTATCAGGATTTCTGAATGCCAACAAATTATCATATCTTCCCGAAGTCTCAATTCTTCGCGCTCCAGGCTGTACAAAATGGCTGAACTGTTTCATTAAGTAATATTCGGGGGTATATCTATATGTTTTTGTATCCTTGTCAACCGATACTAAGGAGTTCTGACGCCAGAACCAATGGCTCAGGCCATCTTCTTCTAACGAAATATTCCAATACATGTAAACAGATGTTCCATTGCTAAGATAGTGTTTCATCAGATTCCAAGTATAAAAACAATAATCCCAGCTATTCTTTCCATCTCCACATTCGCTTTCAGTCTGCACCAGCTTTAATTCAGGGTATTTTTCATGAACAGCCTTAATTGCACCTTTTCCGGCCCATTGAAAACCGATAGCCGAGACATATTTTCCTGCTTCGCTTTTCATAACGGTATCTATCATCAGATCATTTTTCCGTTCCATCGTTCCAAATAATATCTTCACTCCCAATTTCTGCATTTCCGGACCCAAATATGTTCCGACAAAACGCGATAAAGACTCGGCTGTCCAAATGCATGAAGGAAATACTTGACAAGAATTAAATTCATTTTGAGGTGCAACCATTTCAATACGAATACCTTTGGAGCGATAAGCTTCGATAAACTTTTTAAAATACAGAGCATAAGCTTTTAGATATTCGGGTTTCTGAATAAACATATCCGCCCCTTCTGCTCCTTGCTGATCAGGAGTAAGATGATTAACCGTAGTTATGCTATTACTGATCCCCAACTGTTTCATATTTTCCTGTACAGTCTCAGGATCTTGATACATACATGCATAATGTTTATTGTATTTCATCCATGTAGGGGGACACCAAGGAGAAGCCCAAAGTCTTAAATCGGGACGTACTGCCAAAGCTGCCTTAATAAACGGGATCAATGTTTCCTCATCATTGGCTATCGAAAAGTTCTCCATTTCAAAATCTTTATCCGTTTCATTATAGGAATACCAATCCCGAGAAAAATCATTTGCTCCTAAAGGCATTCGTCCGACAGAGAAGTTCATACCATCCTTACTAAAAAGATCTTTTATGATATTTTCTCTATCCTCACTATTCAACTCAGATAATGAAGTCCACCCCAGTTCATTAAAACACGCCCCAAACCCATCAATTTCCTGCATAGGATTATCTAAAAGAATTTCAACGTCCGCACTATCCACAAACTCCGACATAAAAATACCCGGATGAGAAACAAAAAGCGAATCGGCAGTAGTACTTATCCACTCGACTGCTGGACTCCGGTGCTGTGTACATGCACATAATGATATTGTCAAAATGACAATCGAAATCAGATTTTTCATGATACGATAAATTAAATGTATGTGTAAATATTGTAACAAAGTTACAGATTCTTTTATATTATTCAAATATTTCAAAAGACAAAGAGCCGGTCGTAAATTTTCCAGACAAGAAAATAAAAAAGAGCATAACGAATGACTTTCCCGTTCATTCATCATACTCTGAAAATTTTCGGCTTTAAAACTTTATAACAGTTACCTTTTCCAATAGGACAATTTAGTCAAATATTCTTTGTTTTTTCAACTTCATTCATAAGGGGTATTTAAATTTTGTTGAAATTTTTCCCAATATTGCCCCACATAATATCCGTCAACAAAACCATGATGAAAACTCATTGCAACCGGCATTTTTTTTATTCCATTATCTTCCGTTACTTTTCCGAAAATAGATAGCGGCATATTTTCTCCTGCATTCTCAGGAAATTGGAACTGCATTCCAGTAAAGCTATACCACGGATTAATACTAATGACAATAACGTCTTTTTCAGAATCGAGCCCATATGCATCACCCAAACCTTTTCGGGCCAAATCTATCTGCTCTTGAATCGACATTACGAATTCTTTTAAAGACGATTTATAAGGGACTATTACTGAAATAAAAGAGTGATCAGGAAGCGATACTGCCGTATTAAGCCTGATCGAATCAAAAAGCCAGACCTTCCCATCTATTTGCCTATACCGCAAAAACTCGATCTCATTTACAGCCTTCAATGAAGCGTACATAAGAAATTGAGAGAATTTTATTCCTAAACGTTTAGATGTATCATAAGCTTTCGAGACATCTACAACCGATGTTACCGTATAATACGGATTCGCAAAGTTCCTAAAAAAAGATAGTTTTCTTTTCTTTTCCAATTATCAATATCTACTAACTGTTTCATCTTTAGAATTTGAACTTATCTAAATTTCCCGATAAAAAACTTTAAATACTTTCCAAACAAAATACCCTGATCATTAAACAAGAAATAATTTTGTATTAATAATCAGGGTATCTATTCTCTATGTTTAAATAACTACTTCTCTGTTTTTTCTTCTTTCTCTTCTGAAAAATCGGCAAGATCTTTTTCTACAAGTAAGTTATACCAACTGAGCAGTTTTTTTATGTCGGTGGGATATACTCGCTCTCTATCAAAATCGGGCAAAATCTCCGCAAAATATTTTCTTAACACATCCGGATTCGATTTTAAATCTATAGATGACACTGCACCGTTTTCTTTTTCTTTCACTTTAATCAATACCTCCCTTAAAGGTACTTCTCCGCTTTCTGTAAAAATAGCGATATCTCCTAATGATATAACTTTATCATGAGCGTATGCTGGTGCCCGTTTTCCCGTAACTACAGACTCTACAATCAACATGTTTTTTGCTTGTGACACTAATTTATATAACCCGGGTTTTCCAGATATAGAAAGGATTGCTTTCAACATAATATCGTAATAATTTTAAAGATTAAATCGGCACAAATGTAACATTCAATATTCAATTTATCAATCGTTATACTCTTTTTTGTATCAAAAGATTCTTAACATTCAAGTTTCCCCTTATAATTCAGGCAGTTCAAAATTTGGGGTATCAAAGGTTTTTTATCATCATTTCGAATAACCTGATCTGCTTTTTTACATTTTTCAGTTTCATCTAACTGCACCGATATTCTTTGCCGCACATCTTCTTCACTACAATTATTCCTTACCATCACACGACAAATACGCATGTCTTCCGGAGCAGTAACTACCCAAACTTCATCAACAGAATTTTCGAATCCCGACTCAAACAGAATTGCAGACTCCATAAAAACAAATGCGGTTTTTTGGCGCATACACCAAGATTTAAAATCCTCCCGAACTATCGGATGAACAATCTCATTGATTCTTTGTAATAATAACAGGTCTATAAATATATAACGAGCTAATAAAACTCTATTCAATTCCTGCCCTATATATATATCTGGACCAAACATAGCGATAAGTTTATTTCGTATTTCCGGGTGTGTATTCATTAATCTTTTCGCTTCGGAATCACTGTCATATACGGGAAACCCCAATATACGAAGGAAATGGCTTACCACCGACTTTCCTGTTCCAATTCCACCAGTTATTCCTACCGATTTCATAATATTTTTTCCTCTAAAATATATTCTATGCTGTCAGGCACTACTTGCAAATGCTTAACAAAAGACGGTTGTTTCAAAACTTTTACAGCCAATTTATTCCCTGAGTTATTCTTTATCTGTCCATAATCTACTCCTATTTCTATATCCCCTGCGGTAACTTTTGCAAAATGACTGATAGGAAGCATATAGCTGACTTCTACAGTCGCCGGAAAAAGAAGCATCGTCATATTATCAGGAATATTCTCTATTTTTACTGCAAGCGTCATTTTTTTCATGGTTATCTCTTCAACAGGAACCATAATTTTCACTCTATCCGGAACAATTTTAGCACCTCTTATTTTTTTCAAAGAAAGATCATAAACTGTCGTATCTGACAAATTTCTCAAAGCAAAAGAATCTGTCTCTATCGTTTTAATGGAGTTCAGAATATAAGAAGGGGCATAGACTGTAACTGAGTCTATCCCGGAAGATATTTCTCCATTAATAACACATTGTGGAACTGTTGATACAGAGCCGACCAAACGTAACTTAAACTTCGCTCCTCTATTTTGAGAATAATATAATGTCAAAGAATCCGGAGAAATAGAAACCAAACCCGTAGTATTTTTAAGTTGTTTACGAACCAATGCGCTCAACTTCGCCAATGAAATAGTAAATTGTCCTCGTTTATTCTGATACTGATTAAAATCTATCTCGACAGGAACAAAGCGGTCTATCATATAGTTCATCATCGTTGTCCCGTTATCTCTTATACGAATGTCCAAATATTGAGGATATTCGTTTGTAATCATTACTTTATCCGGGACATTCGTAAAGCGTATAGGAATCTTGAACGAAGCCTCTACTTCTTCATTCAATGACTGCAACACCCAAAAAAGAAACGACAAACCCAAAAATAACAAAAAAGTAATAACTTCTTTGCTCCTTTCACTACGAAAAAAAACTTTTGCATTATGCAACCATTTTTTTATTTTGATTTGAATATAGCGTTCTGTAGCTTTTTTCATTTAACCAATAACTCTAATAAAACAAAGATAAAGTTTTTTATTCGAAATAAAATTACAAATAAAAAACTTTATCTTTAATAATCTCTTAAGATAAGATCTTCTACAAAAAGGCAGGCCGATTAAGCTTGGTTTGTAGTCGTCGAATCGGCAGCAGTAGCATAAATAGAAGATTTATCAATACGAATCCGTACATTATCCGCAATCTCAAGAACGATAATATTATCTTTGATTTCCTTAATCTTTCCATAAATTCCTCCGGCGGTAACGACTTTGTCTCCAACGCTCAACGCTTCACGAAACTTACGAATCTCTTTTTGCCTCTTTGTCTGAGGACGAATCATAAAGAAATAAAAAATAGCAACTAAGGCCACCATCATAATTATACTTGACCATCCAGCGCCTTGTTGTCCTTGTTGTTGCAGTAAAATTGTCAATAATGTCATAATTTCAACTTATTTGTTAAACAATTAAAGATACAGTTACAAATGCAACTGTTTTATTTAATAACAAAGATATGACAAAAAAGTGAGATTGAGAAAAAAAAATTATAGAAGAGCCCATTTAATTTTTAGAAACATTTTTTATTCTCGCTTTATCTGGAACAAAATCGATTCAATATTCCCCAAACTATCTTAGGAACTGTCTAATTTTTTCAATAAGGATATATTATCAGATCATTTTTGCGTTTTGAGATCTATAACGATATTGAGGGTATCGGTACGAAAATCTTAAAAAATTTAAACTCTGCGTTATTATGTAAAGAACATATTTTATAACCAATAGAGGCTATACAGAAATTTCTGTATAGCCTCTATTGGTTATAAAAATCATGAAATTTCAAGTCCCTCTATACTTTACCCACTAAAAAGCCGTCTTTTTTTAACTGAGAAGCGACAGCATCTAAAATTCCATTTATAAAATGTCCACTCTTTATAGTACTATATGACTTAGCTATTTCTATATATTCATTCAATGTTACCTTGACAGGAATAGTAGGAAATGATTTTATTTCTGCAATGGCAACTAACATAATGACAATATCCATAAATGCCACTCTATCAATTTCCCAATTCTTCGTATGTTGATCTATCAGAGCCTTATTAACATCAACATTCATGAGTGTTTTTCTAAAAAGCATTTTTGCAAATTCTGCATCCTCATCATCTTTAAACATCGGCAAAAGCTCCTGTTCCGCACCTTTACTTTGGTCGAACCGCTTAATCGTTTTCAATACGAAAGTAGAAATCGTTTCCAAATCATCATTCCAATAAAGACTTTGTGCTTCTAAAATTTCCGACAGATCTTCATCTTCAACAATGATGTGTTTGAATGCTTTTTTCCAGAAATCCTGATCGACAGCATATGAATCTTCTTCTGAAGCTAAATATGTTTTATAAAGGTCAGATGCCAATAAACGATCTAACAAAATACGAACAAAATCCGGCTCATTCACCCAAGAAACAGATTGACGATCGACATACTCCTTTAACATCTTATTTTCTCGCAATTGTGCGATAAAGCGATTATTTACTAAACGTGTATCCGGATTTTTATCTGCTGCAGTCGCTGTATATTTAAAACGGGCATTCTCTATACGTTTACTTTGAGCATCTGTTAATTCGATCATCAAAAGTAACAAACGGTGATACAACTCATAAGCTTTTTCCAAACTGAAAAATAATTCTTTCTCTGAAGTATCTATACTCTTATCTTTATTTACCAAATAAGAGTATACTATTTGTACAACTTTGATTCGGATTAAAATTCGATTCACCATTTTTTAAAGATCCTTTTTGTATTATGCGGCTGCAAAGGTATTACTTTTTTTATTGTACTCCGTCTTAAATGCCTATTTTTTTCTCAAAAATCAACACAAGAAAAAACGAACTTCATTATATTTCTAAAATGTTATCTCAAAATATTTGTTTCTTCAAAATAAAATAGCATATTTGCATTTGAATACATAATTAATAAAATATTTCATCACACACAAGAACATTACTTAATATGGAAAATCTGAAAAAGGAAGACACACTCAATAAGAAGGAGAATGACATAGTATTTACAAAAACACTGAAAGCCGGAAAAAGAATTTACTATTTAGATGTTAAGAAGAACAAAAAAGATGAATTTTTTCTAGCTATTACAGAAAGTAAAAAAATTATTTCCGGTGAAGACTGTAATCCCATAGTCCAGTTTGAAAAACATAAAATCTTTTTATATCAAGAAGATTTCGACAAATTCACATCAGGACTTAATGAGGTAATGACATATATCAAAGATAACTCTCCAGAAAAAGATTCAGAAGAAAAAATAGAAAGTCTTTAGTCCAATCTACAAAAGAAGAATTTTCTCTTAAAATTTTTTTATGGGGAAAAAATCTTTTCAATTTACAGATTTCAAGATATAAAAAATTCTACTTTATACGAATATACTC
>NZ_CEWDCG010000154.1:0-7432 GCF_982436375.1 Coprobacter sp.
ATTTATGATAGGTCAGGTAACTATTTATAGTTTAATTACTATATCTTTGTTGAGGTAATTTATAATTTGTACCAGATATTAATTGAGTGTAAAATGGCTTTAATAATCATAGCCGGAATAGACAAATAATTCTAATGATTTGAAAATATGATAGTGAAAAAAGAGAATTACATTTTGCGGCCGTGGCGGGAGTCAGACTGTAATTCTTTGGCATATTATGCTAATAATATCAGTATATGGAATAATCTTCGTGATTCATTTCCTCACCCATACACCTCGGACGATGCAGATGCTTTTATCAAGATGGCTTCGGTCGAGCCTTATTCTCAATTTGCAATTGAGGTTTCCGGTCGGGCAGTAGGGGGGATCGGATTTGTTCGGCAAAATGATATCGAACGACTTAATGCAGAGGTCGGATATTGGATTGGAGAACCTTTTCAAGGGTTGGGTATTGTATCAGATGCTTTATCTGAATTGATAAGTTATATATTTACCGAAACAGACTTGATTCGTTTATATGCGTTAACCTTTGACTTTAATGAAAAGTCGATGCGGGTATTGAGGCGAAATGGTTTTAAGCAGCTTGCTGTTATGCATCGTATGGGAATTAAAAACGGTAAGATTATAGATATGCATTATTATGAATTGTTGAAACCGTATTGAGTTATTGTTTATATGAAAACCATGAATTCGATTAAAGAGATATTCCGGATTGGAGCAGGGCCTTCGAGTAGCCATACTATGGGGCCTCAAAGGGCTGCGAAAATTTTTTTAGAACGTAACCCCCGAAGTGCATCTTTCAAAGTTTCCCTATTCGGAAGTCTTGCTGCAACAGGTAAAGGCCATTTGACCGACAGGGCGATTTTAGAAGTTTTAGAACCTCATGCTCCTGTACAGATTGAATGGCTGCCGAAAATATTTCTTCCTTTTCATCCGAATGCCATGACTTTTTGTGCTATAAATTCGGAAAACGAAGTTTTGGACACTTGGACTGTATATAGTATCGGCGGAGGTGCATTATCAGAAGAAAATCGGCCGCCTATCGGAGAAATTTCTGATGTTTATGACATGTCTCATTTAAGTGATATTTTAAGATGGTGTGAGCATTCGGGAAGAAGTTATTGGGAATATGTTGAGGAGAGAGAAGGTGTGGATATATGGGAGTATTTATCTGAAGTATGGAAAAATATGAAAGAGTGTATACAGAGAGGATTAGACACGGAAGGTGTTTTGCCCGGTCCGTTAAATCTCCGACGGAAAGCCGCCGATTATTTTATTCAAGCTGGAGGATATAAAGAGGCTTTGAAAGATCGAGGATTACTTTTTGCTTATGCTTTGGCTGTTAGTGAAGAAAACGCTTCGGGACATACGATCGTGACAGCACCGACTTGCGGAGCATGTGGGGTTTTGCCGGCTGTATTATATCATTTGCAGAAAAACCGAGGTTTTAGCGATATGCGTATTTTCCGGGCTTTAGCTACTGCCGGACTGATCGGAAATATCGTAAAGACAAATGCCTCTATTTCTGGTGCCGAAGTCGGGTGTCAGGGAGAAGTCGGGGTTGCTTGTGCGATGGCTTCGGGTGCTGCTACTCAGTTATTAGGAGGAAGTCCGGCTCAAATAGAATATGCGGCAGAGATGGGGTTGGAACATCATTTGGGGATGACCTGTGATCCGGTTTGCGGATTGGTACAAATTCCTTGTATTGAGAGGAACGCTTATGCTGCGGCGAGAGCTTTAGATTCTCATTTGTATGCATCTTTTTCCGATGGAATACATAGGGTCTCATTTGATAAAGTCGTAGAAGTAATGAAACAGACGGGACATGACCTCCCTTCGCTATATAAGGAGACCGGAGAAGGAGGTTTGGCCAAAGATTATACTCAGACCGATTAAAAAGTTGATGCACCATTATTTTTTGTACATTTGTTAGGTTTTAATTGCTGGGATATGTTGAGTTTGTTATTGATTTTATTGAATATATGCATGGGGATTTCCCCGAATTATAAGCCTGTATCTACTGATTTCAAAATCGATCCGCCTTTGCACCGAACTCTGTATTTAAGCGGAAACTTCGGAGAATTGAGGAATAATCATTTCCATTCGGGTTTAGATATAAAAGCTCAGTCTGGAACACCGGTGTATGCTGTCGAAGACGGTTTTGTTTCCCGGATAAGTGTTTCTCCATACGGATATGGTCTTGCAGTATATATCGATCATCCCCGAATAGGTGTAACCACTGTGTACGGACATTTAGATCGTTTTGCTCCATTTATAGATGATATAGTAAAGATGCGGCAATATGCCCAAGAAAGTTTTTCTGTCAATTTCTTTCTGAAAAAAGATGAAATTAAAGTCAGAAAGGGACAAGTAATCGCATATAGTGGAAATACCGGTAGTTCGGGAGGTCCGCATTTGCATTTTGAAATAAGAGAAACAGAATCGGAATATTTGTTAGATCCTATGCCTTTTCTCAAAACATATTTGAAAGATACTCGTCCGCCTCAAATTCGTTCAATCGCTGTTTATCCAATTGCAGGAATTGTAAATAACGGATATGTTCGCAAGGATTTTTCCGTTATTCGTCAGAAGAACGGAATTGTGACTCTTTCATCTCCGGTAACGGCATGGGGAAAAATCGTTCTTGGAGTGAAAGCCTATGATTATATGAACGAGACTTCCAATATTTACGGAGTTTATTCTATTCGACTATTTGTGGATGATAAAATAGTTTATTCTTCAGCTATTGAACGTTTCCCTTTTGATAAAAGCCGAGCTGTAAACTCATTTATCGATTATGAGGATTGGGTAAAACGTCGGTCTTTTATAATGCGTTCTTATGTGTCTGTGGGGAATTATCTGCCTGTTTATAAGGATGTTGTTGATCAAGGTGTGATTACGATCGATGAGGAACGTGTTTATAAAATCCGTTATGAACTGAGAGACCGACATGGTAATTTGACAATATGTACATTTTCAATAAACGGAAAAAAGAAAAATATTCTGATGGATAATCCCACCAATAATGCTTGTGTATATAATCAGAATAATTTCATCGATAAACATGGGGTTTCATTATTTATTCCCAAAGGGGCTCTTTACGAAAATGTTCAATTAAAATGTTTCCAGAATAGCGATAATTCTTATGTTGTGGGGCAAGAATGCGTGCCTTTACATTTATATTGTAATTTAAAAATTAAAATACCCTCAGATACTCTTGATAATAAAAAACAATACTATTTAGCTCGAGTATTCGGGAATAAAGAGATTCCTTATACCGGTACATATATGAATGGGTATTTAGAAGTTAAAATAAGAGAATTAGGAACATTTGTTGTTAAATCAGATACCGTAAATCCAGTCATTACTCCTATGTCTCCTGCCCAATGGGGAAATACAGGAAAGATTCGTATCAGAATAGGAGATAAGCATACTGGAGTCGAGTCTTACAGAGGTGAAATTGATGGCAAATTTGCACTTCTTGAGATGGATGGCAAGACTGCAATATTGAGCTGCAAGCTCGATCCGGTACGTGTAAAAAGGAATAAAAAGCACCATTTTAGACTTACGGTTACAGATCGTTGCGGAAACCGGGCGGTTTATGAGAATTCATTTTATTGGTAAATACCTAACACATATTTTATGAAAAAATTTATCTTATTATGCACATTTTGTTGGGGAATGCTTGTTCCCGGAGCACGAGCATGTACAAGTTTTTTGGCTGGTAGGAATGCCACAATAGATGGCTCTACATTTATAACATACGCGGCCGATTCCCATACATTGTATGGAGCTTTAAAATTTATTCCGGCAGCAAGACATCCTAAAAACAGCACTATGGAAATCAGAGAGTGGGATACGAATAAATTATTAGGACATATTCCTCAAGTCGAATATACATATAAAGTGGTCGGTAATATGAATGAACATCAATTGTCTATAACCGAATCTACATGGGGAGGGCGTCCTGAACTTGTAGATACTACGGGTATAATTGATTATGGCAGTTTGATGTATATTGCTTTGCAGCGAGCTAAGACAGCGAGAGAAGCGATTACGGTCATGACCGATCTGGTTAGCGAATATGGCTATTATAGTTCAGGAGAATCTTTTTCTATTGCTGATCCTGAAGAAGTGTGGATTATGGAGATGATTGGAAAAGGACCTCAAAATCAGGGTGCTGTATGGGTTGCCGTACGCATTCCCGATGATTGCATTGCCGCACATGCCAATCAGTCTCGCATTCATAAGTTCCCGTTAGATGATAAAGAAAATTGTCTATATTCTCCTGATGTCATATCATTTGCTCGGGAACAAGGTTATTTCAATGGACTGAATAAAGATTTCAGTTTTGCCGACGCTTATGCTCCTGCAGATTTTGGAGCATTGAGAGGATGTGAAGCAAGAGTATGGAGTTTTTATAATCGGTTTAATAGTTCTATGGGTAAATATTTATCATATTTGAATGGTAAATCTAAAGAGTATTTGCCGCTTTATATAAAACCGGATAAGAAGTTATCGGTACAGGATATGAAAGATGCCATGCGTGATCATTTTGAAGGTACACCTTTTGACATGACCCAAGATGTAGGTGCAGGACCGTTTAAATGCCCTTATAGATTTCGGCCTATGACCTTTAAAGTGGATAGTGTAGAATATACTAATGAGCGAGCTGTGGCAACACAACAGACTGCTTTTACACTGGTCGCTCAGATGCGGTCGTGGTTGCCGAATGCAATCGGAGGAGTTCTATGGTTTGGGGTAGATGATACGAATACTTGTGTCTATGTGCCCTTATATGCTTGTTTAAATGAAGTTCCGGAGTGTTATAGTGAATTGAACGGGAGCATGTATGACTTATCTTGGACTTCTGCTTTTTGGATTCATAATTGGGTTGCCAATATGGCTTATTCTCGTTATGATCAGATGATAGAGGATATACGTCCCGTTCAGAAAGATATAGAAACGACATTTAATGTACAGCAGCCTGTAATAGAAAAGGTTGCTAATGATTTGTATCGTAACGATCCTGTAGCGGCAATTCGCTTTTTGAATGCTTATAGTGTAGCTCAGGCCCAACAAACGACTGTTCAGTGGAAAAAGTTAGGAGAGTTTTTATTGGTTAAATATTTAGATGGAAATAGGAAAAAAGAAAAAGGCGGGCATTTTTTAGAGAATGGGTACGGTTTGCCTGCTGATCCTGATTTTCCGGGATATTCTGAAGAGTATTATCGGGCAGTCGCTAAAGATGCTGGAGACCGGTTGAAAGTCGCTTTTTGAAAGATAAAAATTTAAACTGGCTTTAAAACTATTTTGCCTTATATCTCTGTATCGATAAAAACTTTTTTGTATATTTGTGTATTATAGATGTTGTGAAATTTTTCTAAAAAAGAGAATTGTATGGAAAATGAGACCTTATTGAAAGAAGTAACTGCAAAAGCACAGACTTGGCTGGGAGACGGTTATGATGAAGCCACTAAAGCCGAAGTGAGAAGGATGCTTGACAATGATGATAAGACAGAGCTGATAGAGTCGTTTTATAAAGATTTGGAATTCGGTACTGGTGGACTGCGTGGGATAATGGGAGCTGGAACAAATCGGATGAATATATATACGGTAGGTGCTGCGACACAGGGATTATCCAATTATTTAAAAAAAGAATTTGCCGATTTATCTGAAATAAAAGTCGTAATCGGACATGATTGTCGTAATAATAGTCGTTTGTTTGCAGAGATTTCTGCAGATATTTTTTCTGCCAACGGAATCAAGGTATACCTTTTTGAATCATTAAGACCTACTCCCGAGATGTCTTTTGCCATAAGAGCATTAGGATGCCAAAGCGGTATTATCCTGACAGCATCTCACAATCCCAAAGAATACAACGGATACAAGGCATACTGGAATGATGGCGCTCAAATGATCTCGCCGCACGATAAGAATACGATTGCTGAAGTAAATAAGATACGTTCTATTGCCGATATCAAGTTTAAAGGAAATCCCGCTTTGATCGAAATAATCGGAGAAGAGGTAGATAAGCTTTTCCTTGATAAAATTAAAACTTTGTCGTTGAGTCCTGATGCTATCGAACGGCATAAAGATATGAAAATTGTTTATACGCCTATACACGGTACAGGTGTAAAATTAGTCCCGGCATCATTGAAAAATTTTGGATTTACGAATATCATTCACGTTCCGGAACAAGATGTTGTCAGCGGGGATTTTCCGACAGTAGTTTCTCCAAATCCCGAAGAGCCGGCAGCTTTGGATATGGCTATACGTAAAGGTATCGAAGTGGATGCCGATATCGTTATGGCTTCAGATCCTGATGCCGATCGTATTGGTATAGCAGTAAAGAATGATAAAGGGGAATTTGTTCTTGTAAATGGAAATCAGATTGTTATGATTTTACTTAATTATTTGATGACCAAATATAAAGAGTTAGACAGACTTACAGGAAACGAATATATTGTGAAAACTATCGTGACGACTGAGTTGATAAAAACAATTGCTGATCGTAATAATATCACTTGCTATGATTGTTATACCGGGTTTAAATGGATTGCATCTGTAATCCGTGAGTTGGAAGGAAAGAAGAAATATATCGGTGGAGGAGAGGAAAGCTACGGCTTTTTGGCTGAGGATTTTGCTCGGGATAAAGATGCTGTATCTGCAATTTCTTTGATGGCGGAGGTTGCAGCTTGGGCAAAAGATAATGGCAAGACTGTATATGAAATGTTACAAGATATTTATTTGACTTACGGTTTCTCTAAAGAAAAAGGTATTTCTGTAGTTCGTAAGGGAAAATCGGGGGCTGAAGAAATCGAAGCGATGATGAAGAATTTCAGGAATAATCCGATGACGGAGATTGCCGGTTCGAAAGTTATTCTTACAAAAGACTTTTCTACTTTAGTTGCTAATGATTTGGTGGAGAATGAAAAGTATACTTTAGATATGCCGACTACATCGAATGTGTTACAGTATTTTACAGAAGATGGGACTAAAGTTTCTATACGTCCTTCAGGAACAGAGCCTAAAATAAAATTCTATATAGAAGTAAAAGGTGAACTGAAATCTCGTGAAGATTATGATAAAGTCAATGAATTGGCAAATCAGAAAATAGAAGCCGTAAAAGTTTCTCTTGGAATTTGATATAGGTAAAAAATGATAGTAAGGAGGATTATAGAAAAACCAAAATTTTCTATAATCCTTTTTATTATATCTTTCGATAAGCTTTGGGAGAAATACCAGTATGTTGTTTAAAATATTTCCCGAAAAAAGATTGATTGGCAAAATTTAGTTCTACTGAAATTTCCTGAATTGTCATGTTACTTGATTTAAGTAATGCTTTAGCGGCCAAAATAACTTGTTCATCGATCCACTCTCCAGCAGATTTTCCGCTTATCTCTTTAATTACACAAGAAAGGTATTTAGG
>NZ_CEWDCG010000155.1:0-7390 GCF_982436375.1 Coprobacter sp.
AGACAGGAGACCTGAATGCAGACCTTGAGAGATTATATAAGAAGAAATAAGAAGATTACATATTCGTTTTTTATCTGCTAATGTTTAAAATGATATTTATTTCGCCTATTCTTTCCAAATATTCCCATTATCTCTATTGAAAATGTCGCTTTTGGACTATTAAATGCGATAAAGAGAACTTTTTTTATATCTATCTGTTGTTCTATCTTTGTCCGAGTTGGTGAAAAAGATAAAAAGATGGTTTTAAATGGAAAGGTTAAATAGGTTTCGAGTTTTTTGTTTTTCATCTTTTTGTGATAATATTCGCACGTATCTGGTTACGTTGTTTCTTCTGCTGTTCGGTGTATCGGTACAGGCACAGAAGACCGTGACGGGATATGTGACCGATTCTATTTCCGGTGAACCGGTTTCCTATGCCTCCGTGTATGTAAAAAGTACGGGAACAGGTACGAGAAGCGATGACGACGGTCGATTTGTATTGAAGCGCCCTTCAGGGGCTACTGAAATTGTTATTTCGGCTATCGGTTATGTTGAGAAAACCGTAAAACTTACGTCGGGGAGTAATACGACTTTGCAGATACAAATGAGACCAGCCGACTATCAGTTGAAGGAAGTTGTTGTTCGTCCGAAAAAAGAGCGGTATAAACGGAAAGGGAATCCTGCGGTAGATTTTGTGAAAAATGTTATGGCAGCTAATGAGAAGAATGATCCAAGACAACATGATTATTATTCTTATGAGAGATATGAAAAGGTTACCTTTGCTTTAAATGACTTTAAGAATAATAAAATTGCCGGGAAAAAGTATGATTTCTTGTCGGCTTATATAGACTCGTCCGATATTTCCCGGAAACCGGTATTGAATATTTCGGAACGGGAAAAGCTCGAGACAATCTATTTCCGTAAATCTCCTCATACCGAGAAAACAATAATTCTGGGGAAAAAACATTCTGGAATGGATGAGGTTATATCTCCCCAAGGTATGGAAGCGATGATGAACGAGACATTTAAGGACGTCGACTTATTTAAAAATAATATTTCCTTGTTTACGAATAAATTTGTAAGTCCTTTATCGTCAATAGGACCATCTTTCTATAAATATTATTTGGCAGATACAGTGGTTTTGGAGGGAGATTCCTGCGCGATATTGTCTTTTGCTCCTGCTAATTCCGAATCTTTCGGATTTGTCGGGCAGATGTGGGTAACTTTAGATTCCACATGGTTTGTAAAAAGAGCCCGTTTGCTTTTATCGACAAATATCAATCTGAATTTTGTAGAGGATATGGAAATTGACCAGAGTTATACGCGAGCTCCTGATGGGACACGTCTGGTTCAAAGGGATTTCTTGACTACGGATTTTAAATTAAAATCGAACAGTAAAAGCGGAATACATGCTCGAAGGCTAGTTACATTTAAAGACCAGAGCTTTGATCCTCCTGAAGATATGTCGATATTTAGTATTCCCGAAAAGGAAAAGTTGGCAGACGGAGCAGAGTCGAGGAAAGAGGATTTTTGGAAAGAACGTCGGCATGAACCTTTACAGGGAAAGGAGAATCTCGTTGCTCGAATGATGACGCAGTTGAGGTCTTATCCGGCTTTTTATTATACGGAGAAAGTTATCGGTGCTTTAGTTGCAGGATATATACCGACCCGAAAAGAGAAAAATCTTATTGATTTAGGACCGATGAATACGACAATCAGTGGAAACTCGTTAGAGGGTGCTCGATTTAGGGTCGGCGGGATGACTACAGCGAATTTGAATCCGCATTGGTTTGGTAAAGCTTATTTGGCATACGGAACTAAAGATAAGAAATTGAAATATTTAGCTGAAGTCGAATATTCATTTTTGCGGAAGAAGGAACATCAGAATGAGTTCCCTATACATTCTCTGAAAGCCTCGTATAATTATGATATAGATCAGTTGGGACAACATTATTTATATACGAATAAAGATAATGTGTTTCTTTCGGTAAAACGTAAGAGAGATAGTCGGGTGACCTATTTGCGAGATGCCCGTTTGGAATATACACGTGAATTTTACTCGGGGTTTTCTTATAAGGCAATTTTGCGTTATCGTACTCAGTATGCGACGCCGAATTTTGTCCCGTTTTTGAAAATGAGTGAGATAGAGGGAGAATATACTCCGGTGAAAGACTATTCTATGGGAGAGTTGGAGGTGCGGTTGCGATATGCACCGAATGAAAAATATTATCAAAGTAAATCATATCGTTATCCGGTTTCGTTGGATATGCCGGTTTTTACTTTATCTCATATCGTTGCGCATAAAGGAGTGATGGGTAGTGATTACTCGTATAATTGTACGGAATTCGGGTTTCAGAAACGATTTTGGTTTTCCGCATTCGGTTATACCGATGTGATATTACGGGCAGGAAAAGTTTGGGATAAAGTTCCGTTCCCGTTATTGCTTATTCCGAATGCGAATCTTTCATATACGATTCAGCCGGAATCGTTTACCCAGATGAATGCCATGGAATTTTTGAATGACCAATATGTATCGTGGGATGTTACCTATTATGCCAATGGTTGTATATTCAATCGGATACCGTTCTTAAAAAAACTGCAATGGAGAGAAGTCGGAACATTTCGAGGATGGTATGGGGATTTGAGTAAGAAAAATATCCCGACAGCTGAAAACGGATTGTTCGTATTCCCTGAAGGCAGTTATGTAATGGGGAAAATGCCTTATATGGAAGCCGGAGTGGGGATAGAAAATATTTTTAAGTTTCTTCGACTTGATTATGTCTGGCGTCTGACCTATCGGGATCATCCTCATATCAATAAACACGGAGTCCGTTTCTCCATGAGATTTACATTTTAGGGGCGTTGGTCTGAGCCGGTATGAATCCGATTATAAAAAATCCCGAATTAATGAATTCATTCCGTTTGAGAGGATTTCATGTTTTCGGGATTTTACTATGTAGATTCTTTGGGTTATAGAATTCGTTTGAAGTATTCGATAGTTTCTTTTAGACCATCTTCTAAAGCAATTGTCGGTTCCCACTTCAGCTTTTCTTTGGCCAAAGAGATATCGGGTTTTCTTTGAGTAGGGTCATCTGCCGGAAGAGGCATGAATACCAGTTTTGATTTCGACCCGGTGAGGCGAATGACCTTTTCTGCTAATTCGAGCATAGTAAATTCTCCCGGATTTCCAAGATTGACAGGTCCGATAAAGTTTTCATTTTCCATCATTCGAATCATGCCTTCTACCAAATCGCTTACGTATTGAAAACTGCGGGTTTGCAATCCGTTTCCGTAAATTGTCAAATCTTTTCCTTGTAAAGCTTGGACGATAAAATTAGAAACTACTCGACCGTCTTGCGGGTGCATATTCGGTCCGTAGGTGTTGAATATACGGATTATACGAATATCCACATTGTTACATCTGTGATAATCCATAAATAAGGTTTCGGCACAGCGTTTACCTTCATCATAACAAGAACGAATACCAATAGGATTGACATTTCCCCAATAACTTTCTACTTGCGGATGTATTTGGGGATCTCCGTAAACTTCGCTTGTAGAGGCTTGTAAGACCCGGGCTCCGGTCTTTTTTGCAATTCCCAATACATTTATAGAGCCTAATATAGAAGCTTTTATTGTTTGAATGGGGTCGTATTGGTAATGTATGGGAGATGCCGGACAAGCCAGATTGTATATTTGGTCGGTTTCGAGATAATAAGGCGTTGTAATGTCGTGGCGAATGACTTCGAAATAGGGATTTTTCAATAAATGAACGATATTTTCTTTACTCCCTGTAAAAAAGTTATCCAGACATATTACTTCATTGCCTTCGTTTAAAAGTCGTTCACATAAGTGAGAACCGATGAATCCGGCTCCTCCGGTAACTAATATTCTCTTTTTCATAAAAGGTGTTATTGAATAAGTCTTAAGAGCAAATGTCGTAAAAAAATATGTATGACCGAAATTTATTTCCGGATTCTTTTGAACGAATATAAAAAGGGCTATATTCGTTTCTGATTTATTATTGCTATATGATGAAAATGAGAGATAAAATGGTGATAACCGATTGGGCTTTGGAAGATAGACCTCGGGAAAAAATGCTTTTAAAGGGCATTCGCTCATTATCGAATGCCGAACTGATCGCAATTTTGATAGGTTCGGGAAATAGGAGGGAAACTGCGGTGGAATTATCGCAACGTATTTTGAATAATATGGGGAATAGTCTGAACCGTTTGGGAAAAGTTTCTGTACAAGACCTTACCGGACAATTTGAGGGTATAGGAGAAGCTAAAGCTATCAGCATTATTGCTGCATTAGAGTTAGGGCGTAGGAGGAAAAGCGAGGATGTCTTGACAAGGCGCAAGATAACTTGTAGCAGGGATGTTTATGATTTGATGTATGCGTCTATGGTAGATTTGCCTCAAGAAGAATTTTGGATTGTGCTGTTAAATGTAGCCAATACGGTTTTGGATACTATCCGCATCAGCCAAGGTGGAACTGCAGCAACCTTGGTCGATGTCAAATTGGTTCTTAAACCTGCGATTTTGCAGCAAGCATCTTCGATAATGTTATGCCACAATCACCCTTCTAATAATACTACTCCGAGTCAGGCGGATTATGACTTGACTGCTAAGATTGTTTCTGCAGCGTCTTTTTTAGATATTCGAGTTCTCGACCATCTGATTATTTGTGAAAGCGGGTATTATAGTTTTGCTGATGAAGGACGTTTATAAAGTATTCTGTATTCTGAAAAAGAGACAGAAGATCTTCTAAAAAACGAAAAGTAGCCTGTTTTTAAGATTTTAGCTCAGATAAAGTCTTAAAAACAGGCTATTGATAATGATTACTTGTTTGATTGCCCGTCGGTTTTATACCAATCAGAATACATCAAGTAATTTTTTGCAATTTTTTGATTGATTTCTTTTGATTGTTCGGGATCTACCATTTTTATAAATTTAGCGGGTGCACCTCCCCATAGTTCACCCGGTTTTATTTCTGTTTTGCTTAAGACAACAGACCCTGCGGCGACAATAGCTCCTTCGCCTACTACGGTATGATCGAGTATCACCGATCCCATACCTATAAGAGCACCGTCTTTTATCGTAGCTCCGTGTATGGTGACGTTGTGTCCGATTGAGACGTCATTCCCGATTTCTATTGTCGATTTTTGGTAAAGAGTGTGAAGTACCGATCCGTCTTGAATATTTACCCGGTTCCCGATATGAATGGAATTTACGTCTCCCCGTAAAACCGCGTTGAACCATATACTGCAATCGTTGCCTAAAACAACATCGCCTATAAGGGTTGCATTATCTGCTAAGAAACAATTGTTCCCGATTTCGGGGGTGTACCCCCGAACGCTTTTTATAAGAGCCATAGTCTGATTTTTAAAGTTTATCTGTTGCTTTTTTTAACCATTCTTTTGCTTCACTGTCCAATGCCGGACTCAGTTTTTCGAATACAGTTTGATGGTAGTTATCCAGCCATTCTATTTCTTCTTTTGTTAATAAAGTTTTGTCTATGGCATTCTTATCTATCGGGAAAAGCGTAAGTGTCTCGAATTTGTAGAACTTACCGAAATCTGTATCACGATCTTCAACGACCAAAGTTAAGTTTTCGGTGCGAATACCGTATTCTCCGGCAATGTAAACACCCGGTTCGTTAGATGTAACCATACCCGGAGTCAAAGGTGTGGGATTCTCTTCTAAGCGGATGTTTTGAGGACCTTCGTGCACATTAAGAAAATGTCCGATGCCATGACCCGTCCCGTGAAGATAATTCTGCCCTTCGTTCCAAAGAAATCGTCTTGCCAGAATATCTATTTGTGCACCTCTTGTTCCTTGAGGAAACCGACATGTCGCAATGCCGATATGGCCTTTTAACACTAATGTGAAATCTCTTTTTTGTTTTGCACTCAGTTTTCCCAAAGCAATAGTGCGGGTAATATCGGTTGTTCCGTCGAGATACTGAGCTCCGGAGTCTATTAATAGGAAACCTTCCGGTTTCAGAGTTGCATTTGTTTCGGGAGTAGCGCTATAATGCACAATGGCTCCGTGGGCATTGAACCCTGCTATTGTGGAAAAACTTTCTCCAACGTAAAGGGCTTGCTGGGAACGGTATTCTCTCAATTTCTCACTAATTGTGATTTCTGTAACATTCCCGTCTTTCACATGAGATTCTAACCACCGGAAAAAATGAACTAATGCGACTCCGTCTCGTATCATCGCATCTTTAAATCCCGCTATTTCGGTTTTATTTTTCAAGCTTTTTTCCCAAGTAATAGGGGAATTGCCGAAAATGATTTTTTGTCCGCTTGAGATAGCATTGACCAGACTATAATTGATCTTTCGAGGGTCTATAAATATAGTTTCCGATCCGGAAAGGTTTTTTAAAAAATCATAAATTTTTTCGTATTGGGCGATTTTAATGTTGTTTTCTTGTAGGTATTCAGCCGTGTCTTTATTGATCTTTTGGGCATTGACAAATAATATCCGTTCTTTTTCCGAGATATAAGAGAAACAAATTCCTACAGGATTGCACGGAACATCCGTTCCTCTAATATTTAAAAACCAAGCAATTTCATCTAATGCTGCTAACAGGATGGCATTAGCGCCTTCTGCTTTTATCTTATTTAATAATCTGGATATTTTGCTTTCGGTAGATTCCCCGCTATATTTCTCAGGATACACGAATATAGGATCGTTCGGAATTGAAGATCGGTCATCCCAGATTTTCTCAAATGGAGTGAAATCTGAGATTAGAGAAAATTCTTTATCTTCGAAATAGTGTTTTAATTGTTGAGCTTCGCTGTACGAAAACATCGATCCGTCTATTCCGATTACAGACCCTGAAGGTAATGTATCGACCAGCCATTTTTGAATTGATGGAGTTTCGGGCAGCCCATCTTTAAAAAGGATGAAATCGCTTCCTTCAAGTTGAATTCCTGCTTGGAGGAAATAGCGGGAATCTGTCCATAGCCCGGCCTGCTTTTCTGTTACGACAGCAGTCCCGGCCGATCCGTTGAATCCGGATATCCATCCACGAGCTTTCCAATGGTCTGCACTGTATTCGCTTAAGTGGGGATCGGTTCCCGGAATGATAAAAGCCGATATTTGCCGTTCGTTCATTATTTGCCGAAGAGCTTTTACTCGTTCTAAAGTTGGATTTTTAGTCATATTCGGTAAGTTTTATTCCTTGAAATTAATATGGGTCATTTTTTTTAATTGATATATAAATCATTAACCTCTTGCATACAAAGGTATGATTTAATATTTAGAAATGAAAAATCAGAATGTGTATATTTTTTAGAGAATCAATTGTCGTAGATGTCTTTATAAATAGTTTTTTAATGGTGCAAAAAATGTAAAAAAGGCCTCTAAACGGTGAAAATAATATCGAAAGGTTTGTTTAT
>NZ_CEWDCG010000156.1:0-7318 GCF_982436375.1 Coprobacter sp.
CAAGAAAACCCTCTCTATTTCAGGGATTATTTATTTAGCAATAGCAATAGCTATATTTTTCGGAAATACGCTTATACAAGGTGAAAATACTTCATTAAAAATGGCTATGATGATTGCCGGATCTATATTTGTGATCATAGGTCTCGTAAAAATCATGGCCGGAAAAAAGAAAATCGTATATAAAGCGAACGGATGTCCGATGAAAAAATGCGATTTGTACTTCGACAATCATGAAATGCATCGATTGCAGCAATCATTGGAAAACAAACAATTCGACGTATTGCCCAAATTAAAACCTGCAGAAGGGAATAAAGCCGGGATCAAGCTCAATTTATTCATTTCCGAAGACAAAAAATATGCATCGGCACAAGTGTTACAATTCATCCCGTTTGATTATGAACCGGTTTCCGCTCCTATCAGTTTCTACGATGAAGATGTAGTAGCCCTGACTCAAGCCATATCTAACGGCAAATAAGTTAATACGATTACTATAAAATAAACCATAAAAACGGGGCGAGAGAATTTAAAATTCCCTCGCCCCGTTTTTATAACTAATCCTTTAGTAGATAAAACACACAACAACCCTTCGTCTTTCTTTATATAGTCTTAAATAAGCGACATACAAAAACAAAATCTGTACAAACAGTGTTCTAAGGAAGAATAAGAACCTCCCGCGTGTCTGTTTTTCATACAAATCCCGGGAACATAAACCCAACACACGTTTTTTTGATTTACTTAATTAATTTATAAACTTTAAAACGTAATTCTTGCATGGAGCACATGAATTTTAAACCGGGATGGAAAATTCTCCTTATTTTATTATCCGGAATTTTTCTTTCTCTCGACATCCAAGCACAACGAATCAAAGTGCATGGTAATGTAAAAGATTCCTATGGAGAACCTGTGGTAGGAGCGAATGTTATAGTAAAAGGCACAACATCCGGAACAGTAACTGACATTGACGGAAATTACCAGATAGAAGCGCCTAAAGACAGCACTCTTATATTTTCTTTTGTCGGATACATTTCTCAAAGTATCCCTATAAAAAACAGGGCTGAAATATCTGTTATTCTTGAAGAAGATGTTATTACTTTAGGAGAAGTGGTCGCTATCGGATACGGAACCGTAAAGAAAAGCGACGCCACAGGAGCAGTTACACAGGTCAAACCGGATGAAATAAACAAAGGTATGGCAACATCTGCACAAGATTTGCTGGTAGGTCAAACTCCGGGCGTTGTCGTCACCTTGACCGGAGGCAAACCTGAAGCCGGAGGAGAAATCCGTATTCGAGGAGGTTCATCTTTAAATGCGACAAACGACCCACTGATCGTTATAGACGGTGTTCCAGTAGATAATTCAGGAGTCACCGGAATGTCGAATCCTCTCAGTATGATTCCACCCGATAATATAGAAAGTTTTACGATTCTAAAGGACGCGTCGGCAACCGCAATTTACGGATCAAGAGCATCGAACGGCGTCATCATCATTACCACTAAAAAGGGAATGAGCGGAAAGCCCCAGATAAATTTCAATGCAAACATGTCGGTCAGCACTTCCCGCAGAACTACCGGAGTTCTAAATGCCGATGAATTCAGAAATCTGATTGCCGAACAGACCGGGACTTCCAGTCAGGCATACCAGCTATTGGGAAATGCCAATACAAACTGGCAGGATGAAGTACTGAGAACGACTGTCAGCTCAGACTACAATTTAAGCGTAGGCGGACAATATAAAATATTGCCTTACCGTGTATCGGCAACTTTTACAAATCAAAACGGTATCTTAAAGACATCTTCGATGAACCGTACTACGGCATCTATTTCCCTTACTCCTAAATTTTTCAACAACACGCTAAGTGTAAATATGAATGTCAAGGGATTATACATACGCAACGAATTTCCTGACGAGGCCGCTATCGGGGGAGCTGTAAGTTTCGACCCGACCCAACCGGTTAAAGTTCCGGGACAAGAAATCGGAAATGGATATTTCATGTGGTTGCAACAAAATACAGGAGCAGTTATAGGAATTGCCCCTCTTAATCCGGTCTCTTTACTGGACGATCGTTCTATGATCTCTCATGTTTACCGCAGTTTAGGAAATATCCAACTCGATTATATCATGCCTTTCCTTCCGGAATTGAGAGCAAATCTCAACTTAGGATATGATGTGTCGAAAAGCCGACAATGGAACAAAATGTTCCCTAACTCTCCTATAACTTATAAAGAAAACAAAAAACTGGGGATCGGACAAACCGAAACACTGAAACAATTAAAGAGAAATCAATTACTGGATTTTTATTTGAATTACAGTAACGATTTCCGCCAAATATACAGTAAAGTAGAGGTCATGGCAGGTTATTCATGGCAAAAATTCTATAAAGACGGAAGCACCATAACAACACTTATGCCCGATAATGAACCTTGGTATGACAAAACTTATGCCGACCACCTACAATTACTTTCGTTTTTCGGACGAATCAACTATACATTCAAAGATACATATCTGCTAACATTCACTTTACGGGGTGATGCGACTTCCCGTTTTTCTAAAGATCACCGTTGGGGAACATTCCCGGCTTTGGCTTTGGGTTGGAAAATTATCAACGAACCGTTTATGCAACCGGTTGCTAATGTAATGAACGAATTAAAATTACGGTTAGGATATGGTATCACCGGACAGCAAGACATCAGTGACAACTATTTTCCGTACATGCCATTATATTCGATGGGATTTCCAACAGCTTCTTATCCATTCGGAGACCGATATTACAATACTCTACGACCAAACGGATATGACCCGAACATAAAATGGGAAGAAACGACTACATGGAACATCGGTTTAGATTTTGCTTTTCTGGATAATAGGATCAGCGGATCTTTCGACTATTATTATCGAGAAACAAATGATCTGATCAGTCGTATTCCTGTTCCGGCAGGATCGAACCTGACAAACGAAATATACACGAATATCGGGAGTTTAAGAAATGAAGGTATAGAGTTCAGCATCAGCTCAAAACCAATTGTAACAAACAAATTTATTTGGGATCTGGGATTTAACATTGCCTATAACTCGAACAAAATTACAAAGCTAAATAAAAGTAACGATGCCGATTATTATATACCAGTCGGAGGTATCAGCGGAGGAACGGGAAATACCGTACAGGCTCATAAGGTCGGATACCCGGCATTCAGCTATCTTCTATATGAGCAGGTATATGACAAGGATGGAAATCCGATAGAAGGACTTTATGTCGATAGAAACGGAGACGGGGTTATCGATGAAGCGGACAAACGATTATACAAAAGCAGAGATCCAAAAGTCGTAATGAGTTTCACATCACGTATGGAATATAAAAATTTCGATTTTGGATTTTCTCTTCGCGCCAATCTCGGAAATTATGTCTATGATAATGTGCAATCCAATAATTCAAGTTATTCGGCAATATATAACAGTGCCGGATATTTGAACAATTTGATAAGTCGCGGAACAAAATTTCAAAATCCGCAATACATGAGCGATTACTATCTGCACAATGCAGGATTTTTGCGCTGCGATAACATCACACTCGGTTATACATGGAATGAGTTGGTACAAAATAAACTGAAACTCAGACTATACGGAGCTGTACAAAACCCCTTTGTCATCACCAAATACAAAGGACTCGATCCTGAAGTATTTTCGGGTATCGACAATAATGTGTACCCTCGTCCCGTAACCTTTTTGCTGGGAGTTATAATCACTTACTAATAAAAAAATACGATATGAAAAAAACAATATATAGCTGTCTTATTGCACTGTTCATTGCAGGCTCATCTACTCTTGTATCGTGTTTAGGAGATCTTGACCTAAAACCCATCGATAAAAACCTGATCCAAGACTCCGATTTCAAATCACATCACGAATACTATACTCAGTTTTTGGCAAAAGTATATGCAGGATTAGCAGTTTCCGGTCAAGAAGGTCCTGCCGGAAAACCCGATATAGAAGGCTTCGATGAAGGCATGGCACAATATATCCGGTCATACTGGAATCTTCAGGAATTGCCGACCGACGAAGCTTTATTAGGTTGGAACGATGCAGGCGTACCCGAATTAAGCACTTCAAAATGGTCTGCTGCAAACGGGTTTATATATGTCATGTATAGCCGCATCTTTTTTCAAATAGCTCTTTGCAACTCTTTCTTAAAAGCTACCACACCTCAAGCTTTAGCTCAAAACAATATTACAGGAGAGCTTGCAGAACAAATATCCAAATACCGCTCAGAAGCCCGCTTCCTACGTGCATTTTCTTACTGGCATGCAATAGATATGTTCGGGAATGTGGCTTTTGTAACCGAAAATGAACAAATTATGGAAGCTCCTAAACAAAAATCGAGAGCCGAAATATTTCAATTTCTACTGAGCGAACTGAATGCCATCGAGAACGATCTGCCTGTAAATCCGGAATACGGACGTGCAGGGAAAGGTGCTCTATGGATGCTAAAAGCCAAATTATATTTGAACGCATCTGTTTACACGGGAGCTCCGATGTATTCCGAATGCGCTTCAACTTGCCAGCAAATTATCGGACAGTACGGAAGCGGTGCTAATCACGGATTGGCGCAAACATACAAATTTTTATTCTGTGCCGATAATGATCAATTCGCAAGAGGCGGAGAACAGGGTGAAAATCTGATGGTCGTCCCATACGATCGAGACCGGACGAGAACATATGGCGGAACAACATATCTTACTATCGGTGCTTATGGAGGCACCATGATAAAAGAAAATTATGGAGTCAATGACGGATGGGCAGGACCAAGATCGACATCAAATCTGGTAAAAAGTTTTGAAGACGGAGATTCCAGATATGCATTCTACAGCGACGGAGCAAATATCGAAAATACCGATCTGGGAAATTTTCAAGATGGGTTTGCCGTTACTAAATTTACGAATCTGCTTTCGACCGACTGGGAAAATACAAGCAAGCGGGCATATCCTTATCCTGACACGGACTTTCCCGTTTTTCGACTTGCAGATACTTATCTAATGTACGCAGAATGTGCTTACCGAGGTTATGGAGATCAAAATTTAGCCAAAACTTATATGAATTATTTGAGAACTCGGGCAGGTATCTCCACTTACACTTCTACTACGGATATTACTTTAGATGAAATTCTTGCAGAAAGGATGAGAGAACTTTATTGGGAGGGTCACCGACGCACCGATCTGATACGTTTCGGAGTCTTTACATCCGGAAATTATCTATGGGCATGGAAAGGCGGAGTACTGACCGGAAAATCTCTTGAAACCAAATATAATTTGTATCCGATTCCGGCAAAAGAAATAGCAGCGAATCCGGGTACTCAACAAAATTATGGATACTAAATAAACTTTATACAATTATGAATCATACGATAAAATACTGGCTATTTTTCAGCATCGGAATATGTCTGCTATTGCAATCTTGTAATGACGATAAATCCCCTGTATATGAATTTACAGCTGCTCCGGAATTAAGCCCGCTTGATAACTCCAGCCTTGTACTCAACGAAGAAGCCGAAAATTTCATTGCTGAAACATTTTCATGGAGTGCCGGGAAATACGGATTTCAGGCTGCACCTCTCTACACTCTCCAAATAGACAATACCGAGTCGTTTTCCGATCCTATTTCATTGGCAGAAACTCACAACTTATACCTTCCTGTCAATGTAGGGAAACTAAACATGGCAACTCTGATTTTAGGAGGAGAAAGCGGCATTCCTCTCGAAACATACGTACGGTTGAAAAGCGAACTTACCTCCAACATTATCATTTACTCCCGGTACGTCACATTAGAAATTACACCATATCCTATGGTAATCGTCTATCCCAAATTATATGTTCCGGGATCTTATCAAGGATGGAACATTGCCAATGCTCCTACCCTGCTTTCTTACCGAATGAACAACAAATACGAGGGTTATCTGAATCTCGTCGATGAAAACAATCCCGATGCACCGATCACATTCAAATTAACCACAGAACCGGTATGGAACAAAGGTGAAGAATATGGCAGCGGAGGTGCTCCGGGAACTTTAGCATTGAAAGGGGGCGATATTTCTATCTCTCCACAAGGTTATTATCATATAAGCGTCGATCTCAATACGCTAACCTATACTTTGACTCCGGCAACCCCGGGAGAAGAAATGACAACGACAGACAAATAACATACATCTTGGGAGGAGACGAGATGTATAAACTGAAAGAGCTGCTTACAACTCCGATAAGTTGCAGATGTAGCTCTTTCTTTATAAAAAACATTCAAGCTTCTATCTGATCTTCCAAATGTTGAGTAGAATATTCCCCGGTCAACGGTAAACGCATTCTGTCTTTCACCTCTTCCGAAGAAAGGCCGTGCCCGAATAGAAACATCAGTTTCGTTATTGCAGCCTCCGTAGTCGAATCATATCCGCTTATTATCCCCGCTTGAGCCAACTTATTTCCAGGCCCATATAAACTCATCTGTACACTACCGCTGGAGCATTGAGTCACATTCACGATCACGATTCCCCGAGCAACCGCAGCCCTTAACATATCCAAAAACCAAGGTTTTGAAGGGGCGTTTCCCGTACCGTATGTTTCCAAGACGACACCTTTTAAATGAGGAATATTCAAAATACTATCTACCGTTTGCGGAGTAATGCCCGGAAAAATTTTAAGAATCACAACATTCGTATCCATTAAATAATGCGGTTTCAGCGGTCTGGGAACACGCACTTTATTAATAAGATTATTGTCATACCGTATATGCATCCCGACCCGCGCCAACGCCGGATAATTCAGAGAACGGAAAGCATTGAAATTTTCAGCGCTAATTTTCGAGGTTCGGTTCCCTCTCATCAAATGATTTTGAAAAAAGATACACACTTCCGGGACAACCGGAAATCCGTTTTCTTTTGCCGCTGCAATCTCAATAGCCGTAATCAGATTTTCTTTTCCGTCCGTCCTCAGCATGCCGATAGGTAATTGAGATCCGGTCAGAATAACTGGTTTTGCCAGATTCTCAAGCATAAAGCTAAGCGCTGAAGCCGTATATGCCATTGTATCAGTTCCGTGCAGAACGACAAAACCGTCATAAGTATCATAATTGTCCGCTATGATTTTTACCAAACGAATCCAAGATGCAGGATCGATTTCCGAAGAATCTATCGGAGGTTCAAATTGAATTGATGAAATCAAAAAACCCAAACGCTTCAACTCCGGAACATTATCTAACAAATGATCAAAATTAAACGGCATCAAAGCTCCGGTCTCAGGGTCTTGTATCATACCGATTGTCCCGCCCGTGTAGATAATCA
>NZ_CEWDCG010000157.1:0-7312 GCF_982436375.1 Coprobacter sp.
ATCTGACGAGGGAAAACGGGAAAATAGACCGGAAGAAAACGCAAAAATGACCTGATAATATTTTTTTATTGGAAAATTTAGACAGGCTCTTAAACAAGTTCCTAATTATTGAATTTCAAAAAACAGACTATGAATAATCTGGTTAAAATAGACAAAGTCGATTTACAAATACTCCGCACGTTACAGGGAAATGCACGGCTCACGCTCAAAGAACTTGCCGCGCAAGTAAGTCTTTCTTCAACTCCCGTATTCGAACGGCTTAAACGTTTAGAAAACGAAGGATACATCAAAAAATATATTGCGATTCTGGATGCAGAAAAGTTAAATCAAGGGTTCATTGTATTCTGCAACGTAAAGCTGAGCAGAATAAATCAGGAAATAGCAACCGAGTTTACCCGGATCATTCAGGACATTCCAGAGGTAACCGAGTGTTATAACATATCGGGAAGTTTTGACTATCTGTTAAAAATCCACGCACCCAATATGAAATATTATCAAGAATTCATACTGAACGTATTGGGTTCAATAGAAAGCTTAGGCTCGATAGAGAGCACATTTGTCATGGATGAAGTAAAACATAATTACGGTATTCATATTTAAAAAGAAAAGCTGTCTCCCACAAAAGAAATCGCAAAAATGACCGGATAATATTTTTTTATCGGAAAGCCCTCAACACTCCTCATAAATCCCAGTATAGGTTAAAATAAACTATCACCAATCTATAAAAGAATCTATTCTTTATAAACTCTCATCTCACATAAACGACAATCGAACTCAAGGCGTAAACGGGTATCTTTATAACATAAATAAAGCGGAGCTTTCCATTCTCCAGCACCTTTTCCACGAAAGCAATGTCCCGATTCGCGACGTATGCAATGACGGGTAAACATTAAAGGTACATTATCTTGTACTTGTACTTCAAATGCAGGATCGATTTCCGAGACTCCATGTCCGGCATAAAATTTTCGCGCCTTTGCATTATAGACATTCCCAAGATAGGTCAATTTCGATTGAGGAAAAGGATAAATACCCTTAGCCGGTTTTCTTTTCTCTGTACGATATGCCTCTTTCCGAACCTTCAAAAGAAGCTCCACTCCTTGCCGACGCATATCCGCCAACAAAGAAGCCGGAATAAAAAAGTTTTCCGTAGCATTTAAAACGACTTTGTCCATCCGAAATGGAGTATCCCCCAATTTTCCCAATTGATTTTTCTGATTCTCAGATTGCGGACTCCTTGCTTTTTCTCCCGACCATTCCCGAGAAATGGAAACCGATACCCCGGTTTCATCCGTAATCAATAAGCACAGCTTTTCTAATGTGCCGGATAACTCCAAGTTTACTGCAATTCTCCTGTCTGCACTTTTTCGGGCAAGAGTTTTCTCAAATTCCTGATCATAGTTACGGTACAGTTTCGTTTTAATCCTTATCCGAGGCATTTCTGCCGGGAATATAAGATTTCCTTCCGCCCTATTCACTCGAAACCCTTCAAATATACCGGATTCATTAAAAAAACATATCCCATCTCCATTATTCAACTTTTGTACTCCGGCTACAGTTATCGATTTAGAGGAAACCTGTTTTACCGTACCTATATATTCTCCCATCGACTTAGGCGTATCAGGAGACGATATAGATCTCGAGTCTTTTTCATTCAACAAATACGGAGTAAAGCCTCTATTAAAACTCTTGTTCGGATCGGGAGCAAAAAAGAAATCGGTCTTTCCGGAAGAAGACCTCACATACTCCGGACGACGCTCCAATATCGCATCTAACTTCTTGCGATACCAAGCCGTCACATTTTTAACATAAGACATTTCCTTAAGACGTCCTTCAATCTTCAAGGAAGAAACTCCGGCATCCAACAATGCCTCAAGGCTGTCGGTACGGTTCATATCTTTAAGAGAGAGTAGATGTTTATTTTTTTCCAATACCTTTCCGTCTGCATCCAGTAACGTATAAGGAAGCCGACAATATTGCGCACACTCTCCACGATTAGCGCTGCGTCCGCTCAAACAATGACTCAAATAACATTGTCCGCTATAACTTACACACAAGGCTCCATGTATAAAAACCTCCAAAGGAACTGTCGTATTTTCTGAAATATGCCGGATTTGTTCTAACGACAATTCTCTGGCCAACACCACCTGCGAAAATCCTGCATTTTCAAGGAAACGTACCTTTTCTACCGTACGATTATCGGTTTGCGTACTGGCATGTAAAGCTATCGGAGGTATATCCAGTTCAAGAATCCCCATGTCTTGAACAATGAGAGCATCGACACCGACAGAATACATATTGCCAATAATCCGTTCGGCCTCAAGCAATTCATCGTCTTTCAATATCGTATTCAACGCCACATACACCCGCGCATCATATTTATGGGCATAATCGACCAGTCGGGCTATTTCGGTCGTATCATTGCCCGCAGCAGCACGAGCCCCGAAACGAGGCGCACCTATATAAACGGCATCTGCCCCGTGATTAATTGCTTCGATACCGATCTCGGCATTCTTGGCAGGAGAGAGAAGTTCGATAGGTCTTGATGATATCATTTTATTTCCCGAATATCGTATGGTGTTTGCTGATATACAAAATAATTCAGCCAATTAGAGAACAAAAGGTTGGCATGCCCTCTCCAGCGAACCAACGGTCCTTCCTTCGGATCATTATTCCGGTAATAATTCAACGGCATCTCTATCGGTAACCCCTTATCCAAATCCCGACGATATTCCGTGTCTAAAGTATAAGGCGAATACTCCGAATGCCCGGTAATAAAAAATTCCCGGCCTCCACGTGCCATAACCATATATACTCCGGATTCTTCAGACTCCGAAAGCAGGGTCAGTTCAGGAACTTTCTCTATATCGGACTTACGCACCTCCGTATGCCTGCTATGAGGCACATAAAATTCATCATCGAATCCTCTGAATATCGGATTTTGATGATCATACACTTTATGTTTGAAAATCCCGAACATTTTTTGCGGCAACGGATATTTAGGAACACCATAAAAATGATACAATCCTGCTTGAGCCGCCCAACAAATATATAATGTAGAGGTCACATGCGTACGTGCCCAATCAAATATCTCAGAAACCTCTTTCCAATAATCGACTTCTTCAAACGGCATCTGCTCTACCGGAGCTCCGGTAATAATCATACCATCATAATTTTCATTCCGCAACGTCGAAAAATCCTTATAAAACGTCATCATGTGCTCTACCGGAGTATTTTTCGATATGTGTCCCGATATTTTCAGAAAATCCACCTCTATCTGCAATGGCGTATTGGATAATAACCGGATAAGATCGGTTTCGGTCGTAATCTTCAACGGCATCAAATTCAATATGACAATACGCAAAGGCCGTATATCTTGAGTAGATGCCTGCTGAGAATCCATTACGAAAATATTTTCAGATTTCAATATCTCTACAGCCGGCAATCTGGATGGTAAATTTAATGGCATAAACGCGTCCTCCTATTCAATATGTGCAAAAGTAATCAATAAAGAGAGAAACTCAAAACCGCTTTTTCCCTTTATAAAAAGAGCGCATTAATAAATGCGCTCCAATAACCATATTTTACTATTTGTCATGATCGATATAACTTTTCACGAAGAGCTTTCACTCGTTCATCGGTAATATAGTCGTCATAGTCCATCATTTTATCGATTATGCCATTCGGAGTAAGTTCGATAACCCGGTTACAAACTGTCTCGATAAACTCATGGTCATGAGAAGACATCAGAATATTTCCTTTAAATGCCTTCAATGTATTGTTAAACGCCTGTATAGACTCCAAATCAAGATGATTCGTAGGAGAATCCAAAATCATCGTATTAGCATTTTTCATCATCATACGGGCAATCATACAACGCATTTTTTCCCCTCCGGATAATACCGAAGCGCTTTTCAACAACTCTTCTCCGGAAAACAACATTTTTCCGAGAAACCCCTTTAGATACAATTCACTGGTATCTTCTGAGAATTGAGCTAGCCAATCGATCAGGTTCATATCGGTATTGAAAAATGCCGAATTGTCAAGAGGCAAATAGGCAGTCGTAATAGTTTGCCCCCACTCAAACGTACCTTTATCAGCCTTAACCACATCATTTATAATTTCAAAAAAAACGGTCATGGCACGAGGATCTCGAGATAAAAATACGATCTTGTCGTCTTTCTCAACCGTAAAATTCACATCCTTGAATAGCAAAGTTCCATCAACTGACTTTTCAAGCCCTCTCACTTCGAGAATTTTATTCCCTGGCTCTCGATCGGGAGTAAAAATAATGCCCGGATAACGACGTGAAGAAGGTTTGATTTCCTCGACATTCAATTTTTCCAGCATTTTTTTACGACTCGTGGTCTGTTTCGATTTTGCGACATTAGCACTGAAACGCTGAATAAACTCCATCAATTCTTTACGTTTTTCTTCCGCTTTCTTATTTTGCTGCTGTTGTTGACGCAAAGCCAATTGACTCGATTCATACCAGAAACTATAATTTCCGGCAAACAACTCGGTTTTACCGTAATCAATGTCAACGGTATGTGTACAGACTGAATCTAAGAAGTGTCGATCATGCGAAACAACCAATACCGTATTTTCAAACTCCGACAAGTAATTTTCGAGCCACATAACGGTTTCAAGGTCGAGATCGTTGGTAGGTTCATCAAGCAACAGGTTATCCGGCTTTCCGAACAAAGCTTTTGCTAACAAAACACGTACTTTTTGTTTACCGCTAAGATCTTTCATCATCATATAATGCAGATCTTCTTTTATTCCCAGACCACTTAACAAATTAGCAGCATCACTTTCGGCATTCCAACCTTCCAGTTCTGCAAACTTTTCTTCCAGCTCAGAAACTCGAATACCGTCAGCATCACTAAAATCCGGTTTCGAATAAAGGGCATCCTTTTCTTTCATTATATCCCACAAAACCGTATGTCCCATCAATACGGTATCCATCACGGTAAACTCGTCAAAAGCAAAATGGTCCTGACTCAATACCGATAACCGTTCACCCGGACCTAATGCAATTGTTCCGTGATTCGGATCGATCTGTCCGCTGATCGCTTTCAGAAAAGTGGATTTTCCTGCCCCGTTAGCCCCTATAATACCATAACAATTTCCCGGAGTAAATTTAAGATTCACATCTTGAAAAAGTACCCGTTTCCCGAATTGTATGGCCAAATTATTTACTGTTATCATATTTCGTTAATTGCTTCTTTTGTTAATTTTAAATCCGAATGTGACATATATCACGCATTTTTGCATGATTTTTCAAATTCGGCACAAAGGTAGTTATTTTTATAACATCAACCTAACAATGCATTTCCCGAATACGACAAAAGGCTGCTCCGACAGAGCAACCTTTTATGTATCTTCTCCTTTCGGACCGCTTATTTAAAACACATACGCAAAACCGAGATTCATATATACATTATACATCTTAAAACTTATCGCCGTAAAGTCTCCGGGGAAAAGTGGGGTCAGACTCCACGTCAAATCACCGTAAACCGATAAATGTTTATACGCAACAAACTCTGCTCCAAGCTCAAGGCCTGCATTAAATTTTTTAATATCGTCAGAAAAATCATACGTAGCATCCACGTTCATTTTCTGACTCAACGGAGTCCCTTCCCGAATGTAACCGTTCCGTGCAGTTCCAGAAAAGTCTCCACGAGTCAGGAAAGACAAGAAACCTCCGAATTTCAAATCCCACCGCTTCGAAATATCATATACCGCCAATATAGGTATCGTGACATAATCATTCTTCACTTTTGTCTCTACATCTCCAGTAAAAATTCCTTCAATATAACGTCCGTCATTCAACAGCCTTATCCGATAGTTCTTTACTTGAGCATCGGTTTCCATAGCCCGTGTCTCTAATCGAATCCCGGTCATAACTCCCCACTTCTCGGTCAGCTCCCGTTTCACGCTTCCTTCCAACGAAAAAGAAAGTGTCGGATTATAAGAATTAATACCTCGTATTTCGGCAGGAAGTCCCATCGGGGAAGTCCCTCCGATATTAATACCGGCCTTCACACTGAACTCATATTTTTTGGCCTCAGCTTCAGAAACTGTACCTATCAATAGCGACAGCATTGCTGCCAATCCCATTTTTTTCAGCGTCTTCATCGTATATTTTTTCAATTTTCTTCACATTCAATTTTTACGTCATCGATCCACAGAGTATTCCCCACTCCTCCTATAAAATGATCGCCATAAAAACTGGAAGAGAATACAATTGCAAGGCTATACTCATAATTTTTCAAACGATCGGGATCTACACTTTTCCCTTCTCTATATTTAAAATCGAATACATGATGTTTATATACACCTCCTGTGCCGTATTGATCAGAGTTGTCAGCCTGCTCATGCAGTCCGGCAATAGCAATAATAGGATTGTCGCCATCCTCTTTCAATATCGTATTTCCGTCAAGATAAGAAACTCCATATAAATTTTTTGCTTTTACATTATCATACAAAACAGCATATACGGCACAATAATCTCGACCGTCTCCATATTGCGTTCCATTGCCATCTTTATCGTAAGACATATTGACATTGCTGCCATCATACTTAAACCAAACACTCATCCGCAGAGGTTTTTTCCTAAAAGGTAAACCGAAATGCGTAGCTTTCATCGGTTCTTTCATAATATTTATCCCTTTAGACGTAAATTCTCCCAAAAACAGATTCCCCGCAGCAATCGGCATTCCCTGTGATGCTCCTAAAGAACCTGTTTTTCTGGTCTTTAAACAAGCTGCACCCTCTCCCTCATGCACATCTATAGAAGTCGCCTTAAACGTCGGATAATCTTTAGGTCCTCCACTTGCAACCAACGAGAAACCAAAATTTCCGGATGCCCAAATATACTGATCTACAGGAATATCTTCTCCTTCAACATATTCTACACTATGCTCATAAACCTCTTCCCACTTATTAACCGCCCAATATTCAAAATTGTAAACAGTCGGAATTTCTGTTTCAAGAAATACGACAGTATATGTTTTTTGCCAATTTTTATCTTCTGACGTCACAATATATTTCTGAGGTTTTGTAAAATCTAATTTACCGGTATTCACCGGAGCAATTGTTGCCCCCGGGGAAAGAGTAAAAGAAGGTTCTATATTTGTACGATCGACCATACCCTCCTTTAAAAACACAGAAACTCTATTCTGATCTATTTTCACATTCAGCACACTACTCATATCCGGGATAGTAATATCCTCAATATCGGCTTCTACATTAGGAGCTTCATCTTTTATACAAGATGAGAACATAATGAGTAAGCCGAACAATATATACA
>NZ_CEWDCG010000158.1:0-7278 GCF_982436375.1 Coprobacter sp.
GCCTAATTCTTTGATATTGTTATGCTACTTAAGCTTCCTCAACAGCAGCCTGGGCGGCAGCGACCCGTGCGATAGGTACACGATAAGGACTGCAACTCACGTAATTCATGTTGAGAGAGGCACAGAACTTGACAGATGATGGTTCTCCGCCGTGTTCACCGCAAATACCGACTTTCAGTTTCGGTTTGGTAGCACGACCTTTTTCTGTTCCCATACGTACCAATTGTCCTACACCTTGTTGATCGAGGATTGCAAACGGATCGTTTTTTAATATTCCTTTTTCTTGATATATTTTCAGGAACTTACCGGCATCATCTCGAGAGAATCCAAATGTCATTTGGGTCAAGTCATTTGTTCCGAAAGAGAAGAAATCGGCTACTTCCGCTATTTTATCGGCAGTTAATGCGGCGCGGGGAACTTCGATCATTGTTCCTACTTTATATTCGATTTGATCGTTGCGTTCCGAGAACACTTTTTCTGCAGTTTGATGAATGATAGCAGCCTGCATTTTCAATTCTTCGACTATGCCTACCAGAGGAACCATGATTTCAGGAATCACTTTTGCTCCTTTGGCTTTTGCATCGAGTGCAGCCTCGATAATGGCACGAGCTTGCATCTCGGTAATTTCAGGATATGTACATCCCAATCGGCAGCCACGATGTCCTAACATAGGGTTGAATTCTTCCAGAGAATCACATGCAAGTTTTACTTCTTCTATAGAAAGTCCCATCTCTGCGGCCAGTTCTTTTTGTGTAGCTAACTGGTGAGGTACGAATTCGTGCAAAGGAGGATCGAGAAGACGTATCGTTACTCCGAAACCGTCCATTGCCATAAAGATACCTTCGAAGTCCTGACGCTGCATAGGAAGCAGTTTCTTCAAAGCTTCTCTGCGGCCTTCTTCATCTTTAGAAAGAATCATTTCTCGCATGGCTTTAATTCGATCACCTTCGAAGAACATGTGTTCTGTACGGCAAAGTCCGATACCTTTTGCTCCGAATTTACGTGCAACAGTAGCATCCTTAGGCGTATCGGCATTGGTTCTTACATCCATTTTGGTGTATTTTTCCGCCAACTCCATAATTTTTGCAAAATCTCCGCTTAAATCGGCATCAACGGTGTTTACCTGTCCGTCATAAACTTCTCCGGTCGATCCGTTCAGAGAAATCCAATCTCCTTCTTTATAAATGTGACCGCCCATTTCCAAAGTGCGGGCTTTATAATCTACTTTTATTTCTCCAGCTCCCGATACACAGCATTTCCCCATGCCACGAGCTACTACGGCTGCGTGAGACGTCATACCTCCTCGAGCTGTCAGAATACCTTGAGCTACGTTCATTCCGCGTAAGTCTTCCGGAGACGTTTCGATCCGTACCAAAATTACTTTTTTCCTTTTTTCCGCCCATTCTTCAGCATCATCTGCAAAAAATACGATCATTCCGGTTGCCGCACCCGGAGATGCAGGAAGTCCTTTGGCTACTACTTTAGCCTCTTTCATCGCTTTTTTATCGAATACCGGATGTAATAATTCGTCCAGTTTTTGCGGTTCCATTCTTTTGAGTACGGTTTTCTCGTCGATGACACCTTCCCGAAGCATATCCATGGCGATTTTTACCATAGCAGCTCCGGTACGTTTTCCGTTACGGGTTTGCAATAACCATAACTTACCGTCTTGAATCGTAAATTCAAGATCCTGCATGTCTTTGAAATAGTCTTCGAGTTTCTGTTGTGTTTCGATCAGGTCTTTAGCACAAGCAGGCATCGCTTCTTCCAGTGAAGGATATTTGCTTGCACGTTCTTCTTCCGATATACCTTGCAATGCAGCCCATCTGCGAGATCCTTCGATCGTGATTTGTTGCGGAGTTCTGATTCCGGCAACCACGTCTTCTCCTTGTGCGTTGATCAGATATTCACCGTTAAATATATCTTCTCCGGTAGCGGCATCTCTCGTAAATGCAACTCCGGTAGCAGAAGTTTCACCCATATTTCCGAATACCATTGCCTGTACGTTTACGGCAGTTCCCCATTCTTCGGGGATTTGGTTCATGCGACGATAATAGATAGCCCGTTCGTTCATCCAACTATCGAATACGGCACAAATAGCTCCCCATAGTTGTTCCCATGGAGAATCCGGAAAATCTTTTCCTGTGCGTTCCTTTACAGCAGCTTTGAACTTCTTTACTAAGAGTTTGAGGTCTTCGACTTCCAGCTCGGTGTCGTTTTTTACCCCTTTTTGTTTTTTAACTTCGTCCATTACCTCTTCGAACGGATCGATATCTTCTTTACTTTTGGGTTTCATTCCCAATACGACATCTCCGTACATTTGAACGAAACGGCGGTAAGAGTCCCATGCAAAACGAGGGTTTCCCGATTTTTTTGCAATACCTTCTACCGCTTCATCTGTCAGTCCTAAATTTAATACCGTATCCATCATACCCGGCATAGAGACTCTTGCTCCGGAACGAACGGAAACCAATAAGGGATTTTTTGCATCACCGAATTTTGTTCCCATCAGATTCTCTACATGGGCCATCGCTTTTTCTACATCAGCCTTAATTAATTTTACAACTGCATCTTTCCCTTCTTTATTATAGGCTGTACAAACTTCAGTTGTGATCGTGAAACCGGGAGGTACAGGAACTCCGATCAGATTCATTTCAGCAAGATTGGCACCTTTTCCTCCCAACAGATTCTTCATGTCAGAACGGCCTTCTGCTTTGCCGTTCCCGAAAGTATAAACACTCTTCATAGTATAAATAAAATTATTAATATGTCTTTGTTCTTAAAATAAATGTAACAAAGGGTTAACTCTTTACAAAAATATGAGTTATGATTAAATATGCAAAAATTCTGAGAATAATTTTGACCTGTCATTGATTTTTGGAATATCCGTATAGATTGTTTAAGAAATATGCTTAACTTTGACCAAATTTGTTTTTGTTTTAAAAGTACTATTTTGGCACGTAAAAAGAAAGAGCTTCCTGTTATAGAACAGGTCGAAATTACAGATGTGGCTGCTGAAGGCAGGGCGATAGCTCGGATTGACGATTTAGTCGTTTTTGTTCCGTTTGCCGCTCCCGGAGATATTGTCGATTTGCAATTATATAGAAAAAAACATCGTTATGCTGAAGGGCGGATATTGAAGTATCATAAGTATTCCGAAATGCGTGTTAAGCCATTTTGTTCGCATTTTGGTGTATGTGGAGGATGCAAGTGGCAGCATATCCCGTATGAAAAACAAATAACATATAAACAACAGCAGGTTTTTGATAACCTTTCTCGAATCGGAAAAATCGATTTACCGGAAATTTCTGCGATAAAAGGCTCGGAGAAGACTCGTTTTTACCGTAATAAGCTGGAATTTACTTTTTCGAATAAGTCTTGGCTTACTCAAGAAGAATTGCAGTCTACACAAACTTTTGATTCTCGGAATGCTTTAGGATTCCATATTCCCGGAATGTTCGACAAGGTACTGGATATAAAAACTTGCTGGCTGCAGGATAATATCTCTAATGACATTCGGTTGGCTATTCGAAAATTCGCTCTTGATCATGATTATTCTTTTTTTGATCTGAGAGAGCAGCGGGGATTGATGCGTAATATCATAATTCGTACGGCATCAACCGGTGAGGTTATGTTGATCGTCGTTTTTTTTGAAAATGATAGGTCTAAGATTGACGCTATGATGGAATATCTTGCGGATACCTTTCCTCAAATTACTTCTTTATTATATATAATAAACCAGAAAGCTAATGATACGATTACCGACCAAGAGGTTCATGTGTTCAAAGGTCGGGATTATATATTGGAGTCGATGGAGGGATTACAATTCAAAATAGGACCTAAATCTTTTTATCAGACCAATTCTGAACAGGCGTATGAGTTATATAAAATAGCTCGAGATTTTGCTGGGCTTACCGGAGAAGAACTTGTTTATGACTTATATACGGGAACTGGGACTATTGCAAACTTTGTGGCCTGCCGTGCCCGAAAAGTGATAGGAATAGAGTATGTTCCGGAAGCGATTGAAGATGCAAAGGTAAATTCTGAATTGAATGGCATCAGTAATACATTGTTTTATGCCGGAGATATGAAGGATATTCTTACACAGGATTTTATAAATGAACATGGCCGACCTGACGTTATTATTACCGATCCTCCGAGAGCCGGGATGCATGATGATGTCATAAAGACCATTTTGTTTGCCGAACCTGTAAAAATCGTTTATGTCAGTTGTAATCCTGCAACTCAGGCGCGGGATCTGAATCTGTTGGATGAAAAATATCGTGTCGAAAAAGTTCAGCCGGTAGATATGTTTCCACATACTCATCATGTAGAAAATGTAGTATTGTTGGTAAAAAAATAAAGGGGGAGATAACGTTATCTCTCGTATTCGGAATAAATAAGGAAAATGGAAAGCTCAGGGGGACTTTTTGCTTTCCGTTTCTTTTTGTGTATTGATACTTGAAAAATAATTTAAAATAAGAAGATGGAAAAGGAAAGAACTTTAAGAGATTCTGTTCTCGTGCGTTGGTCTGCGTTGGGAATTGTCGCTTTCACCATGATGGCGGCATATTTTGTAAACGACATTATGGCTCCGCTGAAAACTATGTTAGAAGCTAATTTAGATTGGACCAGTCGTGATTTTGGATTCTTTACGGGAGCATATAGCTTTTTGAACGTATTTTTGTTGATGTTGATTTGGGGCGGCTTGATGCTTGACCGTTTCGGAATACGATTGACAGGAAAAATTGCTGCGATTTTGATGGTGTTCGGTACGGCTTTGCAGTATTATGGCATGACAGCGAATATTTCGACAGAAGCAACGTTTTTCGGTTACAAGCAAGGTGTTTTTATGGCGGCAGCCGGTTATTCTATTTTTGGAGTCGGAGCAGAAGTCGCAGGGATTACCGTTACTAAAATTATTGCAAAGTGGTTTAAAGGGAAAGAGCTCGGTACTGCGATGGGAATTCAAGTAGCATTGGCTCGTATAGGTTCTCAAGTCGCTTATTCGGTATCTATTCCTTTGGCAAAGAGTTTTTCTATATCGACTCCGGTACTTTTAGGTTTGGTTTTGTTAGTTGTCGGATTGGTGACGTTTTTTATATATGCTGTGATGGATCGAAAGCTTGATAAGCAAGAAGATTATGCAGAAGAGGAAGACGAGAGTAAGTTCAGTTTCAAAGATGTAAAAAATATTTTGATTAATCCGGGTTTCTGGTTGATCGCTTTATTATGCGTATTATTCTATTCCTGTGTATTCCCGTTCCAGAAATTTGCTTCCGAACTTATGATCAATAAATACGGAATCAGTGATAATTTGGCAGGTACAATTGCCGGCCTGCCGGCTTTGGGAGCATTAATTCTCACTCCTGTATTCGGTATTTATCTCGATTGCAAAGGAAAAGGTGCGAGTATTATGATGTTGGGGGCTGCAATGCTTATCGGAGTTCACTGTATCTACGCGTTACCTTTCATCACCAATTATCTCGTGGCGATAATCCTGATGATTATTTTAGGTATTGCATTTTCCCTTGTTCCGTCAGCGATGTGGCCGAGCGTTACTAAGATTTTCCCTGCCCGTCAGTTGGGAACAGCGTATGCACTTATCTTTTTTATTCAGAATATAGGTTTGTGGGGAGTACCTAACCTTATCGGATGGGTATTGGATAATTATTGTGTTGTCGGGAATGAAAATAATGCAAATCTTTATGATTATACGATACCTATGTTTGTCTTTACCGGTTTTGCCACTTTATCGTTTATTGTTGCCTATTTGCTGAAAGTTGCAGATAAAAAATACGGCTATGGGTTGGAGAAGCCGAATATGAAAGACTGCTAAAAGTCGGAACAGTATTGTTGTTTATCTGTCTATAAGGAAATATGAAAGTACGAGGTAATCGGAATTTTAAGTGATGCTTATAAGTTAGACGAGTTAAATATTATCCGATTATAGAAAAGGTTCAAAATGATCTGCACCCCAAAAGTTTTTGTCTAACTTTTGGGGTGCAAATCATTTTAACCGGTTACCTGTATTTTTATATCTTATTTTTTGAGATCAAACTAAAGGAAGTGGCTGTAAACCTTGCATTAATTTTTTTATTAGAAAAATACACCGATACCGATTTTAAATCCGTATTCATTCCTTTGGTCGGTGAAACTGTATTTCCAATAAACGTCTGGTTCTATTGCGACATTTTGAGATACGAATATCGAATATCCCAAATCAGCTCCGAAATAAAAATAATCTCTTTTTCGGGTAATATTCGAACTGTATTCTCTAAGCCATACCTTGTCATACCCCAATTCTGCCGACAAATATAATTTCGAAAAAAGATAATATCGCAATCCCGTGTTTAAGTTTATGCTATTGTCCTTATAATCATTTTGTCGATCGACTTTAAATCCTACACCTACTAATAAAGCCAATCTGTCGCATAAAAAATTACCGCCTTTAAAACCCATTCCGAGTTTAAATCGATTATCTTTATCCAGATCGTTGTTTGTTCCGCTTAAGTCAAATGCCGTGAATTGCGGATTCAATAGCCAATGTCCTCTCTCTGTCTGGGCTGAAATAGAAAAGCTCAGGCAGATCAAACATGTGATGATTATTATTTTCTTTGACATATCGGTTTTGTTTTAGTTATTCAGATAAATCTTGTTGCTGTTGCCGTTCTCTTTTTAACCGTTCTTTTTTACGCAAAACGACCCTAAGTAAAAATATTACGATTAGAGTAACTAATATAATCGCAAAATATTCGACGTATTGGCCGGCTTCGATAAATTTGGGCCAGCCGATATAAGCCATAACACCCAAATAAATTAATAATATGATAGTTATTAAATTTGATTTTTTCATTTCTGTAATATACTGAATTAAAGCGAAATTAAACTATCTCTTGCAATGCAGATCTGTTTTTATAAAAATCAGAAAAACACTCTGTCGAAAGACTTTTATATATACGGACACAAGCCCATGCGTCGGTTGCTGCATATCTTTTTTGAGCATCAGAAAGTATATCGGCTTCCCAATTGGATAATCTTTGAGATTTGGATATTTTCTTCCCGAAAAGAATAGCATATATCTTTTGCAAGCTCATGTCTTCTATATTGAATTGTTTCACGTAGCTTTGCAGTTCGATAAAACCTTTTGGCTCGAACGGTGCTATTTTGTGAAGCATAGAAAAATCATCTTTTAATGACAACCCGATTTTGGTAATGTTCGGATTCTCGAATAGTGTTTTCAGTGTAGGAGTAAAACCTGTTCGGTTTATTCTGAAA
>NZ_CEWDCG010000159.1:0-7266 GCF_982436375.1 Coprobacter sp.
GATTCGGGGTGTAGCGCAGTCCGGTTAGCGCACCTGCTTTGGGAGCAGGGGGTCCCAGGTTCGAATCCTGGTACCCCGACACAAAAAAGAGGAAGTTAAGTAAATTAGCTTCCTCTTTTTTATTTATTTCAGTATGATTTGGAGAGTTAAAAGGTAATTTTAACAACGCAGCCAATAATTTAGCATATCAAGCAAATAAAAAATATCAATTACCAATCATCAGAGTCTTCCTTAACCGTTTGTATTGATGCTGCCAATTTCTCTAAATCTGAAAATATACTATTTGATTCCCGTTCACTTTTTACTTTAATATCTTTCCAAACCTTATTATGAAAAAACTTTTGCGCCCCCTTATCTGTATAATTTTCCGCAATGGTAATTAGTCCTAAGTTGCAAGTTGGAGCATTACCTTTTTTATTTTCATGAATAAAATTTAACATTTCAACTTTAAACCGACCATCCTTAACTTGCAATTTAATAGAATACCATATCTTTCCCTCATAGGCAGCATAAGCCAGTTTATTCATTGAATACAAAAAAATTGCTTTACCTATAATAATACCAGCGTCTTTGTCATCCATTTGCAAAACCTCTTGAGTATCTCTATAGTAAGTTGATATCCAATCTCGTAAAGAAATATAAATACTTGTCTTATCTACATCTTTAACCTCTATAACCTTACTAAATGTCAATTTTTCTTGACCATAGGAAGAAAAGAAATACCCCATAGAAACAAAGAGTAGTAAAAATAGCTTCTTCATAAAATTAATCTTTTGGTTTGTAAATATGTTTATTATTCACAACAGTAATTTTATAAAAAAAGAATAAAATAACAAAACTAAATCCTATTTCATTATTCTATATCATATCGAATATCTTATTGAAATCAATTTATAAACTACTAAATAAGTTTCCCTTTGAGTAATACTTCAAAGATTGAAATCGTACTTATCTTTTTCAAAGAAACATCAAATGAGAGATTTTCATCCAGCTCCAGCCAATAAGTACACATATTATCAATTTTATAAATTTGGCATTGTTCCTGAGTAGTATCTTTTTAATCGGAATCAGCAAATGTTCCGCATAATTGCTGATCATAATTAGGGTAAAACTTTCTTTTCCCTACGATGTTCTTTATCAGAACTGAAAAACACCTTTAAAAAAACTTTCAAAACATCTAAAGCAGTTTTTCCAGTAGAAAATATATAAAAATAAAGGCAAACCATTAAATAGTCTGCCTTTTATAAAGAAAGGTTGCATCATAGGATGCGATGAAACTCCGAATAACAGGATTTGAGTGCCCCCTTCCTTTGTAATCCACCGTGCATAATGCATACCTCTCGGCGTGGCCCGCCATTAGAAGAGAAAGCTTTGTTCTCGGTATTTCATAAGATTTGATGAGTTTCCCAATCTACTAGGATGCAACCTTATGTCTTACTCGCTTTCTGTATTACAAATATAGTAAAAGTAGTACAATAATCAAATTTTTAGGACAAAAAAATAAGGCTTCTTGTATAAGAAACCTTATTTATATAATAACAAATGAGTTAAGCTTTTTTTGCCTGCTCTACAATAGCCTTAAAAGCATCATTATTGTTCATTGCCAAATCTGCAAGAACTTTGCGGTTGATTTCAATACCAGCTTTATGCAAAGCCCCCATCAATTTGGAATATGACATACCTTCCAAACGAGCTGCCGCATTAATACGCTGAATCCACAATGCTCTGAACTCGCGTTTTTTAGCTTTACGGTCACGGTAAGCATAGGTTAAACCTTTCTCCCATGTATTTTTAGCTACGGTCCAAACATTTTTTCTAGAACCATAGTAACCTTTGGTTAATTTTAAAATTTTCTTTCTTCTTGCTCTTGAAGCAACGTGATTTACTGATCTTGGCATAGTTTTTACTTGTTTTGAATGTTAGCGTCACCTCCTCACGGGATGATCTTCGAGCTATGACATTCGGTTAATAAAATTTTAAACTCGCTTTTTGCTTTAAATAAAAAATCAAAGGCTTATTTCAAGCACAATAACTCTTTCACATTATTGATATCTGCAGAAGATACAAGAGTGAAATGAGTAAGATTTCTTTTTTGCTTTTTAGTCTTTTTCGTCAGAATATGACTTTTGAAAGCGTGTTTTCTTTTGATTTTTCCTGATCCGGTAAGGACGAACCTTTTTTTGGCACCGGAGTTAGTTTTCATCTTTGGCATCTTACTAAATTTTAATTTATGTATTACTAAAACATATAATATTGAGTCTCCTCAATTCTCTACTTTTTCTTAGGAGTAATCATTATAATCATACGCTTACCTTCCAAAACGGGCAACTGCTCTACTCTGCCATAATCTTCCAGATCATTGGCAAAACGAAGTAAAAGCACTTCTCCTTGTTCTTTGAACAATATAGAACGCCCTTTAAAGAAAACATAAGCCTTAACTTTCGCACCTTCTTCAAGGAAACCTTTGGCATGTTTTAATTTAAAATTATAATCATGATCATCGGTCTGAGGTCCGAAACGAATCTCCTTTACGACTACTTTAGTCGATTTAGCTTTCTGTTCTTTTAAACGTTTTTTCTGCTGATAAAGGAATTTCTGATAATCCGTAATACGACAAACAGGAGGAACCGCATTTGGAGAAATTTCTACAAGATCGAGTTCTTGCTCTTCTGCAATACGCAAAGCGTCTTGAATAGAATAAACTCCCTGTTCGACATTTTCTCCTACCAATCTAACTTCTTTTACCCTAATTTTTTCATTGGTACGGTACAACTCTTTCATTCCTTCATTTTTCTTTGAAGGATAATTTTTATTAACTCCTAAATTGTTTTTTTTCTCCATTCAATTACCATTGGGTTATCATTCTTTCAACTTCTTCAGTCAGAAGTTCGGCAAAGGTAGTAATTTTCATCGAACCTTTATCACCTTCACCCTGTTTTCTTACAGAAACTTCTTTATTTTGTTCTTCTTTTTCTCCGACAATAAGCAAATACGGAATTCTTTTGAGCTCATTATCGCGTATTTTCCGCCCGATTTTTTCATTACGGTCATCTACAGTGGTACGTATATCCTGCATTTCGAGTTGTGCAGCAACTTCATGTGCATAGTCATTATATTTCTCACTGATAGGCATAACAACGACCTGTTCCGGAGTCAACCATAAAGGGAATTTTCCGGCAGTATGTTCGATAAGAACCGCAACAAAACGTTCCATTGAGCCGAATGGTGCTCGATGTATCATAACAGGACGATGTTTTTGATTATCGCTTCCTGTATATTCAAGCTCGAACCGTTCCGGTAAATTATAATCGACCTGAATAGTTCCTAACTGCCAACGACGTCCGATAGCATCTTTTACCATAAAGTCGAGTTTCGGTCCATAAAAAGCAGCTTCTCCCAATTCGACTCTGGCATTTAAGCCCTTTTCTTCACAAGCCTCAACTATAGCACGTTCTGCTTTTTCCCAATTTTCGTCAGAACCGATATATTTTTCCCGATTATTCGGATCACGCAAAGAAATTTGAGCTTCAAAATTCTTAAAATCAAGAGCTTTGAATATAATAAATATAATATCCATTACTTTTAAGAATTCTTCCTTCAACTGATCGGGACGACAAAAAATATGAGCATCATCCTGAGTAAATCCCCGAACCCTTGTCAATCCATGCAATTCTCCGCTTTGTTCATAACGATATACTGTTCCGAATTCTGCAAATCGCAAGGGCAATTCTTTATATGAACGAGGAAATGCTTTATATATCTCACAATGATGAGGACAATTCATGGGTTTCAACAAAAATTCTTCACCTTCTTCAGGTGTATGAATAGGCTGGAAAGAATCTTTACCATATTTGGCATAATGTCCAGACGTCACATACAATAATTTATTTCCGATATGGGGAGTTATGACCTGTTGATACCCGAATCGTTTCTGAATACGACGTAAAAAATTTTCAAGCCGATCACGCAAAAGAGCTCCCTTCGGAAGCCATAAAGGTAACCCCTGCCCTACAGCTGGTGAGAACGTAAACAATTCTAATTCCTTTCCGATTTTTCGATGATCCCGTTTTTTAGCTTCTTCCATCAAAGCTAAATATTCGTCCAACATTTTCTTTTTCGGGAAAGAAATGCCATAGATACGTGTCAACTGATGACGTTTCTCATCGCCTCGCCAATATGCTCCAGCAAGAGATGTTATTTTCACTGCTTTAATCGGAGCTGTATTAGGCAAATGCGGACCTCGACAAAGATCGGTAAAGTTCCCTTGTGTATATGTTGAGATCGTTCCGTCTTCCAATTCGGAAATCAACTCCACTTTATATTCTTCATTACGGTCCCCGAACATTTTCAAAGCATCAGCTTTCGATATATCATGCCGTACAATCGCTTCTTTTTTAGAAGCAAGTTCAGCCATTTTAGTTTCGATAGCTGCAAAATCGCCTTCTTTAATAGGTGTATCACCTGGATCCACATCATAATAAAATCCGTTCTCTATTGCCGGACCGATTCCGAACTTTATTCCGGGATAAAGTTCTTGTAATGCTTCAGCCAACAAATGGGCTGATGAATGCCAGAATGCATGTTTTCCTTCAGGATCATCCCATTTAAATAATTTTATGGCGGCATCTTCATTTATAGGACGAGAAAGATCCCATTCTTGCCCGTTTATCGAAGCTGCAAGAACATCCTGAGCTAAACGAGGACTGATACTTTCGGCTATCTGCAACGGTGTAGTTCCCTTAGCGAATTCTTTAACCGATTGATCGGGAAAAGTTATTTTTATCATAATCTTTGTTTTCTTGTTGCGCATAGCATTAATACAACACGCAAAATGTAACAATTGTTTTTATAATTCTTATTTTCTAAGTCTCTATAAAAAGAGATATTTTATCAAGAGCACAAAAGTAATAATTTTTTAGACCCTGTTTAAATTTTATGGCAATATTTTTTTACTATCCAATAAGACGATTCTCAGATCCTTTAAGAGCCTATCTAAATTTTCCGATAATAAGGTGTATATCCAGACTTTTACTCTGCTCCCGATCTATATTACTGTTTCTACACGTCATGTAGTCCGACGTTTCTCATCCTTTCTCAAAAACAGTCCTCAAAAAATGTCAGTGTAAAGTTTAAACAAATTCTTATACCCTATCTAAACGTCAATAAATATACCTTTGAAATGATTATTAGGTCTTGTCTTAATGGCGTTTTATTACATTGCCCAAAACCATGGCAAAAATTTAATCTCCCAGCCTTTTAATAACATTATAGGCAGAAACGATTCCTAATTCTCCGGCTTTACTTAAATCGGCAATACCTTTCTGAGTCTCTCCTAAAAAGACATACACTAATCCTCTATTAAAATACGCATCTGAAAAATCCGGACGTAAGCGAATTGCTTCATTATAATCTGCTAAAGCTGCCCGAAAATCTCTTTGTGCACATCTTACATTAGCTCGATTATAATAAGCGTAAACGAATTGCGGCGACATTTCTATAACTTTATCGTAATCTCGAAGAACCATCTCATAATCCATTCCGACCGATTCTTTTTTATTTGACGATGAATTGGGTAATAATATCGATGATGCCGAGTTCTTTGGTAAACTAAACGCTTCTGTAACAGATTTGCTATTTTGAGTATCGAAATCTTGGGTAAAAGCTCGATATTCAATTTGCTTAAACCGGACGACAGCTCGCATAAAATAAGCCAAAACAAAATTATCGCTTAACTGTATCACCCGATTCAGATCATCTAAAGAACTTGCAAAATCTTGTATCAACATAAAATCGAGAGCTCGTCCAAAATATGGGACTGCATTATTCGGATTTATTTCTATCAATTTAGAATAATCATTGACCGAGACAAAATGTTTATTAATTTTTGCAGAGTCCAATGCCATCTCAGCATTTGTCAATAACACCCGATAAGGCAATATCCCGGCTCTATTCAGATTTTCAACCTCGGGGACAAAAGAAATTGTCTGTTTTACCTGATCCGGTTTTTCATAATATGTAAGAACAAATGCCGGAGCTATTTCTACATTGAAATTCTTATCTTGCACTCTACCTCTTATTTCATTAGTATATTTACTCTTCATATCGGTATTGTCCGCAACCAATAATCGATCAAATTTATTTATATTTTTGTCGGACTCTTTTCTTACCTTATCAGCATCTTTCTCTGAAGTGTCATTTTCAGATTCATCAATATTATCTGCTACTTCCTCATAATTCTTATTTGTATTCTTCTGTTGCTCATAAAGTTTCATAGCTTTCTGATAATCTGATTTTCCGCCGGAAATATCCCCCGATTTCCTTTTTGCTTCAGAACGGGCATAATATCCAGAATAAAAATCGGGATATTGATCCAATACTTTATTGTAATCTTTGACTGCAGCTCTATAGTTTCCCAATTCATCGTATAATACAGCCCGATTATAGTAAGCAAAATAATTATCCGGTTCATATTTCAATACAAAGGAAAAATCTTCTATTGCTTTATTTTTTTCTCCGACCTGGGCTCTTAACAGACCTCGATTGTAATGAGCCATCAGATTATTAGGATCTATCTCCACAACTCTGTCATAATCGGCCATTGTACCTCTCAAATCATCCAAATGATATTTTATCAATGCCCGATTAATATAATAAGAAGACATATTCGGATCAAGCCGTAAAGCTTCATTCATATCTGCCAAAGCATCTTGATAATCTTTTGTATATTGAAATTTAATAATAGCCCGTTGTGCGTATGCATACGAAAGATGCTTGTCTAAAGATATAGCTTTGTCTATATCTTCGATTGCCTTCAAAGTATCTTTTTTTTCTAACCAAAACTGGCTACGACTTAAATAGCCGTTGTAATAAGACGGATGAGTTTTGATAAGTTTATCAAAACTTTTTTCCGCATCATCATATTTTTTGAGCTGGACTTCTGCTATTGCTTTATTTCCCAAAAAGGTTCGGTCTTCAGGAGCATATTTCAGTCCCTCATTGTAATCATCAATCGCTCCTTGATAATCTCCTAAATTTTGACGGGCAATTCCTCGAACCTGATAAGCTCCCGTTATAAAAGGGTTACGTTCGAGGCATAAATTACAATCCTCCTCTGCACCTCTGAAATCTTCCAGACTTAACTTGGCGGCAGCTCTATAAAAATAAGGTTCTGCCATGTAAGGCTTTACTTTTATGACTTGATTAAAGTACTGTATAGAAAGTATATAATCTTCAAAATAGAGAGCATTGCGACCAATATTCATTACA
>NZ_CEWDCG010000160.1:0-7182 GCF_982436375.1 Coprobacter sp.
AAATTATCCGGAGCGTATTCCTATGCGCTTTCGTATCGGCTTTTGTCGCTTGTAGCAATAAAGCCGATTATAAAGATTCGTCATTACCTGTCGAAACTCGAGTACAGGATTTATTGGGGCGTATGACAGTAGAAGAAAAAGCTGCTCAACTGGATATGCTGTCGGCAAAAGAAATTGTCATAGACGAAAATACTTTATCCGATGAACAGTTGAAGCATTTTGTAGATAGCATGTGTATCGGGGCTGTCCATGATTTATATCCTGCTCATGCTGCAGTAGCTAATCTTATACAAAAACATGCGGTGGAAAACTCGCGTTTGGGTATTCCTTTGCTTTTTATAGAGGAAGGATTGCACGGCTATCAAGGTGTAAAAGGTACAGCTTTCCCTATTCCTATCGGTAATTCTTCGAGCTGGGATACAACCATGCTCTATTCTATTGGAAGGGTTATTGCCACAGAAGCCCGTGCTCATGGCGTGCATTTCATATTGGGCCCGAATTTGGATCTTGCTCATGAAATAAGATGGGGGCGTGTTGAGGAAACTTTCGGTGAAGATCCGTATTTGACTTCTCGATTAGGGGTTAATCTTGTAAAAGGTATGCAAGGCAATGACTTGAGAGATAATAATACCGTGGCATCAGAGCCTAAACATTTCGGTATTCATGGTATTCCGGAATCGGGGACGAATGCCTCATCGGTTAATATCGGCGAACGAGAAGCCCGTTCATTCCATTTATATACTTTCGAAAAAGCGGTGAAAGAGGGACACGCTCAAGGAGTAATGGCCGCTTATCATGATATTGACGGGATTCCTTGCGTTGCGAATGAATGGCTGTTGTCTAAGATCTTACGTGAAGAGTGGGGTTTTGACGGCATTGTAGTATCGGATTTAGGAGCTATAAGAAGACAGGTAAACGATCATCATACGGCTGTGGATACTGAAGATGCTGTCGTTAAATCTCTTAAAGCCGGGTTGAATATGCAGTTTTACGATTTCCCTTACGATGATTTTCAGAAAGCTGTTGTTGAGGCCGTTAAAAACGGAACGCTGGATGAAGCAGTTCTCGATAGTAGGGTTGCCGATGTATTAAGGCTGAAATTCCGTTTGGGATTATTTGAGAATCCTTATACTGAGGACTCTCTGGCTGTTCAAGCCGAAAATAATGCAGAACATAAGGCTTTAGCTTTGAAAGCTGCACAAGAGTCTTTGATCTTGTTGAAAAATGAAAACAATACGTTGCCGTTTAAACAAGATGTAAAACGTATTACTCTGGTGGGAGAACTGGCAAATCAGTCGTTGTTGGGCGGTTATTCTCCGGCTCAGGCAAGAGGTATTACGGTATATGAGGCATTAAAAGATAAATTCGGTAAAAGTGTCCGTATCGATTTTATAGAAAGTCAGATAGAAGATTCTTTCAAATCTATTCCTAATTCGGTACTGTATACAGAAGCCGGTGGGGAAAATGGTGTTTATGTGGAATTTTTTAACGGAATAGACCTGAAAGGAACTCCGGCGTATAAGAGTGTAGATCCTGAGATTTCGCATTATTGGCATAATTTAAGCCCTGTTCCGGGTGTGAACAGAGATATGTTTTCGGCTCGTTGGAAAGGGGTCATAAAAGCTCCTGTAACCGGAGAGTATGAGTTCAAGATGTCTGCAGATAATTGGAGTAAACTGTATTTAGGCGGAAAGCTGGTCATCGATCAATGGGATAATGGTAAAAACAATGGTACATACCGTATTCGTTTACACGCCGGACAGATACTCCCGATACAGGTGGAATATGCGGAAATCGATGATAATGCATGGACTTCTATCGAATGGAGGCTTGTCGGTCGTACTATGTCTGCCGATGCTTTATATAATCGGGTTATTGCTTCGGCACGCACGTCGGATATTACTATTGTTGTTGTAGGAGAATCGATGAATCTCGTCGGAGAGGGGAAAGACCGGCAGAATTTGAATATGAATGAGCGAGATGTCAAGCTGTTGCAAGCTGTGCGTGCATCCGGATGTCCGGCAGCTACGGTATTGATGCATGGCCGTCCGTTCGTAATGACTCCGGCAGATGAATATTCCGATGCCATATTAGATGCTTGGTATCCGGGAGAATTTGGAGGAAAAGCCATTGTGGAGGCTCTTTTCGGAGATATCAATCCTTCGGGTAAACTGACAGTCAGTGTCCCTCGTTCCCAAGGGCAATTGCCGGTTACTTATCTAAAAAAACGTTCTTTTAAACATTGGTACGTAGATGGAAATACGACTCCATTATACGCATTTGGTCATGGACTTAGTTATACGACATTTAAGTATGGAGATATGCAATTGTCTGCTAAGGAAATAAATAAGGATGAGAATCTTACGGTTTCTTTTACTGTTGAGAATACAGGTAAAATGCGAGGTACGGAAATATGCCAGTTGTATTTGACAGATAAGGTTAGTAGCGTATCTCTTCCCGGAAAAGCCTTAAAAGGATTTTCTCGTGTAGAGTTAGCTCCGGGAGAAAAGAAAACCGTAGAGATTATTTTAACTCCCGAACATTTTTCATTGATCAATGCCGATATGCAGCGAGTTGTAGAACCCGGATTGTTCGAAATATCTGTAGGCCCTTCTTCTGCAACGATCGAACTGAAAGGAGAAGTGACTGTTAAATGACGGTTGGTGAAAACCGGAAATTTTAAAAGCCTGTCTGTTAAAAAAAGTCAGACAGGCTTTTATATGATTAGTTCACAGTGAATTATAGCATCTGTTTATTGTACGTTTTTCAGTTTCGGTAATTTGAGAAAGAAATAGATTCCGGAAATGATGGCCATGCCGATTCCGATACTTACGGATAAATTATATGAAAGATTGATTCCGATAGGATCATACAGTATATAGGTGATTGTAACTGTTGTCATAAAAAGGGCCGGAATAAGAGTAACCCAATATAATTTCTTTTTTTGTGCGAGATATACGGTAATAGCCCATAGCGTGAATACGGCAAGAGTTTGGTTACACCATGCAAAATATCTCCAGATCATTTCAAAACCGTCTTTATCGGCAAGACTGTAGATAAGAATTCCGATTGCGAGTATAAATAAAGGAATGCAAATTACTAACCGTTTGGTAATCGACTTTTGTTCTATCTTCATAAAATCCGCAATAATAAGGCGAGCAGAGCGGAATGCGGTATCTCCTGACGTTATGGGGGCTGCGATTACTCCGAGTATGGCTAAGAATCCACCGATAACCCCTAACCAGCCTTCAGAAATTTTTTGCACGATGATAGCTGCACTTCCGTTTACATTATCTGCATTTTCGGTTATCCCGAATGCCGATTGGCCTTCAGGGCTGAAAAAGTAAGTAGCTGCTGCTGCCCATATCAGAGCGACAATACCTTCGGTAACCATAGAACCATAAAATATCGAACGTCCTTGATTTTCATTGGTCATGCATCGAGCCATTAATGGAGATTGAGTTGCGTGAAATCCTGAAATTGCCCCGCAGGCAATGCTAATGAACATCATTGGAAAGATTGGGGAATTTACTGCATTCGGATGTTTATTTTGTAGTCCGTCGGTGATTTCGGGTATGGCAGGAAACTGAATGAGTAATACGGCAAGTATTCCAATCGCCATAAAGAGCAATGCGGCAGCAAAAAAGGGATATACTCGTCCGATTATTTTATCGATAGGGAATAGTGTAGCGATGATGTAATAGATAAATACTACATAAATCCAGAATCTAGAATCAAGAGATTCGGGAGTCAACATTGCGAGTAATTCTGCCGGACCTGCAACAAAAACGGCACCGACCAGTATCATTAAAATTACTGTAAAGCCCCGCATGATCTGTTTGGTGGTGACGCCTAAATAACGTCCGATAGTTTCCGGAAGGCTCTCTCCGTTATGCCGTAAAGAGATCATCCCGGAAAGATAATCATGTACTGCTCCGGCGAATATAGTACCGAATACGATCCATAAAAAAGAAGAAGTCCCGAATTTTGCTCCCATAATAGCTCCGAAGATAGGACCGAGTCCGGCGATGTTCAGAAATTGGATCATAAATATTTTCCAACGGGGAAGAGGTACAAAATCTACTCCGTCGGGGTTCTTGATTGCCGGAGTCTTACGGTCGGGTTCGATTCCGAAAACCCTTTCAATGAATTTTCCGTAAATAAAATAACCTCCGATAAGCACTAATAAAGCAATACAGAATGTGATCATGATATGTGGTTTTTGTAAAAGTTTTACATATATTGTGCTGCTGCTTCGGCGCAACGTTCACCATCGATAGCCGCCGAAACAATACCTCCTGCATATCCGGCGCCTTCACCGCAAGGGTATAATCCTTTAATGCGAACGTGTTGCATATTTTCTTTATATCGGGGGATTCTTACCGGAGAGGATGTCCTTGTTTCTACTCCGATCATTAGTGCTTCTCTTGTAAGAAAGCCTTTCGATATTTTACCGAAATAAGAAAATCCTTCTCTAAGGCGCGAAGTAATGAATTCCGGCATCCAAAAGTGGAGAGGAGAGGAGATGACTCCCGGGGTGTATGACGATTTAGGCAGATCGAACGATACTTTTTTATTGACGAAATCTGTCATTCGTTGGGCTGGGGCTGTTTGTTTACAATTCCCATTCACATAGCACTGATATTCGAGTTCTTCCTGAAATTTTATTCCTGACAATACTCCGTACCGTGAATATTGGTCAATATCTTCCGGTCTTATTTCTACGACCATCCCCGAATTAGCCCATACTGATCCTCGATTTGAGGGAGACATTCCGTTTACAACGATTTGATTAGGTCCGCTGGCTGCCGGAACGACAAAACCTCCCGGACACATGCAGAATGAATAAACACCACGTCCGTTTACTTGAGCTACAAAACTGTATTCGGCTGCCGGAAGATATTCTCCTCTACCTTTAGGATTGTGGTACTGCAATTGATCTATCAGATGCTGCGGATGTTCCAGACGCACACCTACGGCGAAGCCTTTGCTTTCCAGTTCTATCCCTGATTCGTATAAATGATAATATACATCTCTGGCAGAATGTCCGGTTGCCAGGATAACGGGTGCGTGAAACTCTTTTCCGTTTTGGGTTTCTACCCCGATGATTTCATCGTTTTTTATTAAAAGCTTGTCCATTCGGGTTTCGAAATGTATCTCTCCGCCCGATTTTTCTATTTGCTTCCGGATGTTTTCGATAACGACCGGTAATTTATCTGTACCTATATGAGGGTGGGCGTCTGCTAAAATAGATGTGTCTGCACCATGTTGACAGAAGATATTTAAAATGCGATCTACCGATCCTCTTTTTTTGCTTCGAGTATATAGTTTTCCATCCGAAAAAGCTCCGGCTCCTCCTTCTCCGAAACTGTAATTCGATTCGCTGTTTACGATCTGTTCCCGGCTTATACGGGCAATATCTTTACGTCGTTCATGAACATTTTTTCCTCGTTCTATGATAATGGGGCGGCGTCCGAGTTCGATCAGGCGTAAAGCCGCGAACAAACCTGCAGGACCTGCTCCTACGATAATGACAGGAGACTTGTCCGATACATCGCCATAGTAAGTATGTATATATTCATCGTCAGTAGGTATTTCATTGATATATACTTTTAATTGCATGTTGATCATAACCTGTCTTTGACGGGCGTCTATCGAGCGTTTCAATACTCGGATCGCTTTGATCGAAGATAAGTCAATGGCGTATTCTTGTGATACGGCTTGAATTATATTATATTCCGATGAAGCCTGTTTTGGTAGTACTCTTATTTTTAATTCTTTGATCATATTGTTGTTTTTTTATCCGAATAGTTGTCGGAAAGCTTCTTCGACTTTACGGACGGGAACAATTTCTATATTCAGTTTTTTATCATCAAACCCTTTTAGATTGTTGTACGGAATCAAAATGCGTTTGAATCCTAATTTTTCTGCTTCCGATATTCTCTGTTCGATTCGGTTGACGGGTCGTATTTCTCCGGACAGTCCGACTTCTCCGGTCATACAGGTGTGGTTCTCGATGGCCATGTCCATATTGGACGAAAGAATAGCGCTGATAATAGATAAGTCCATAGCCGGATCGTTAACTTTCAATCCTCCGGCGATATTTAGGAACACATCTTTTTGTGCAAGTTTAAATCCGACACGTTTCTCGAGAACAGCCAAAAGCATATTCATTCTTCTTAAATCGAATCCTGTTGCCGACCGTTGTGGTGTACCGTATGCGGCAGTGCTTACTAAAGATTGCGTTTCGATCAGAAATGGACGTATTCCTTCTATGGCCGCAGCTATGGCGACCCCGCTTAATCCCTCATGATTCTGAGATAGTAATAGCTCGGAGGGGTTACTGACTTCACGAAGTCCGTTTTGTCTCATTTCATATATTCCCAATTCGGCAGTGCTTCCGAATCTGTTTTTTATAGACCTGAGAATTCGGTACATATAGTGTTGATCTCCCTCGAATTGCAGCACGGTATCAACGATGTGCTCCAGAACCTTAGGCCCGGCAATACTGCCTTCTTTATTAATATGTCCGATCAATAAGACGGGAGTTCCGGTTTCTTTTGCAAATTTGAGAATTGATGCAGAGCATTCCCGCACTTGAGATACACTTCCCGGAGAAGATTCGATCGTCTCGGTCGATATGGTTTGAATAGAATCTATGATAACTAAATCGGGTTGTACGTTTTTAATATGCACGAATATTTCTTCTAAAGAAGTTTCACAAACGATATAACAATCAGGATTTTCACTTTTTTGTATTCGGTCTGCTCGTAATTTCAGTTGGCGGGCACTTTCTTCTCCGGAGACATACAATGTTTTTTTCCCATGTAAACCTAAAACCGTCTGTAAAATCAGAGTCGATTTCCCTATTCCGGGTTCGCCGCCGATCAAAACTAATGAGCCGGGAACCAGACCTCCTCCGAGAACTCTGTTCAATTCACTGTTTCGCACATCTATACGAGGCTCTTCTGCAATATTTATTTCATTCAGTTTAAGAGGTTTCGATTTGCTGTTTTCGGTCGAGTGATATGAACTTTTAGTTGCTGAAGGTTTAGTATTGATGATTTCCTCTACATAACTGTTCCATTCTCCGCAAATAGGGCATTTTCCTATCCATTTCGGAGAATCAGCTCCGCAATTGGTGCATATATATACCGATTTTGTTTTTGCCATATATATAGT
>NZ_CEWDCG010000161.1:0-7030 GCF_982436375.1 Coprobacter sp.
TATTCGGGTTGGTGAATAAAATATTGAAACTCAATAAGATGAATAAAAGAACATTTGAAATTAAAAATAGACCAAAACAAACAAAATGTAATATTTTCGTATCTTTTCTTTTGGGAGGAGAGAAGAAAAACTTTCAGAAAAAATAGTACAAATTGTAATCTCTACTTTGCAAAAAAATCAATTTTTTTTTATCTTTGCCCCGTCTTACAGAACAATAGCGTGGAAGCATTCTTTAGAACACATAAATATCTGGTAGAGCATGTAAACTCTCCTGTAAAGAGAGAACTGATGCGGGAGATCGATTGGAGTCACCGGCTTATAGGTATCAAAGGCAGTCGGGGAGTCGGAAAGACTACGTTTTTGCTGCAATATGCTAAGGAAAATTTCGGAACCGATCGTTCTTGCCTTTATATCAATCTGAACCATCTTTATTTTACCGAACGGACATTAGTCGATTTTGCCGATGAATTCAGAATAAAGGGCGGAAAAACTTTATTGATCGATCAGGTATTTAAATATCCCGGCTGGTCAGAAGAGTTGAGATATTGTTATGACCACTTTCTGGAGTTGAAGATTGTTTTTTCCGGTTCTTCTGTGATGCGGTTAAAAGAGGAAAATCCTTTGCTTTCGGGTGTCGCGGATTCTTATAATCTGAGGGGATTTTCTTTTAGGGAATATTTAAACCTGATGGCGGGGACGGATTTTCCTTCGGTGAAGTTGGACGAGTTGTTATGCAATCATACGGTTATTGCATCGGAAATATGTAATAAAGTGAAACCTTTGGCATATTTTCAAGACTATCTGCATCATGGTTTTTATCCTTTTTTTCTGGAGAAGCGTAATTTCTCGGAAAATTTGATTAAGACGATGAATATGATGATGGAGGTGGATATCCTTTTCATCAAACAGATAGAACTTACTTATCTACCGAAAGTGCGTAAGCTTTTATATTTGTTAGCCGTAAATGCACCTTCTGCTCCGAATGTGAGTCAGTTGAGCAAAGAGATACAGACATCGAGGGCTACAGTCGTGAACTATATCAAATATCTGAAAGATGCCCGACTTATCAATATGTTGTATCCTGTTGATGAGGAATTTCCCAAAAAGCCGGCAATGGTATATATGCACAATACGAATCTGATGTACCCGATTCGTCCGGCTCAAGTAGAAGAGCAAGCGGTTCGGGAGACATTCTTTTATAATACCTTGCATAAGGATAACCGGTTGAATAAAGGAGAAAAGAATACGCATTTCCTTGTTAATCAGAAGTATAATTTTAAGATAGAGAGCGAAAACATACGGGGAAGAATAAATCCCGATATTTATTATACGATAGATCGTACCGAAATCGGCAGGGAGAATAAAATTCCGCTGTGGTTGTTCGGATTTTTATATTAATTTCAGTAATATTGTAATTGCATTTTTAAATTCTCAAATATATATTTAGAATATGACCAAACAAAAGAAAATGTTGACCTGTGATGGTAATCAAGCGGCTGCACATATCTCTTATATGTTCAGTGAAGTGGCTGCTATTTATCCTATCACACCCTCTTCAACCATGGCAGAATACGTGGATGAATGGGCTGCTGCCGGAAGAAAGAACATCTTCGGCGAAACCGTATTAGTTCAAGAAATGCAATCGGAAGCCGGTGCTGCGGGTGCTGTACACGGTTCTTTACAGGCCGGAGCTTTGACTACGACCTATACTGCATCTCAGGGATTATTGTTGATGATCCCGAATATGTACAAAATTGCCGGAGAATTTCTCCCTTGTGTATTTCATGTTTCTGCCCGTACGTTGGCATCTCATGCACTTTGTATCTTCGGAGATCATCAAGATGTGATGTCGACCCGTCAGACCGGATTCGCCATGTTGGCAGAAGGTTCGGTTCAAGAGGTTATGGATCTTGCCGGAGTCGCTCACTTATCGACTATTAAAGCTCGTGTGCCTTTCGTCAACTTCTTTGACGGATTCCGTACTTCTCATGAGATACAGAAAATAGAAATGTTGGAAAATGAAGATTTAGCTCCGCTAATCGATCAGGAAGCTCTTCAAGAATTCCGTAACCGTGCCTTGAACCCCGAAAATCCGGTGGCTCGCGGTATGGCTGAAAATCCGGATACTTTCTTCCAACATCGGGAGTCATGTAATAACTATTACGAAGCTGTTCCGGCTATCGTAGAGGAATACATGAATGAAATTTCGAAAATTACCGGACGTAAATACGGTCTGTTCGATTATTACGGAGCTGAAGATGCCGACCGTGTGATTATCGCTATGGGGTCTGTAACGGAAGCTGCCCGTGAAGCTATCGATTATCTGACAGCCAAAGGTGAAAAAGTAGGTTTGGTTTCGGTACACTTGTATCGTCCGTTCTCTGCAAAACATTTCTTGGCCGCTGTTCCTAAAACTGCAAAACGTATTGCCGTCCTGGATCGTACAAAAGAACCTGGCGCTACCGGAGAACCTTTATATCTGGATGTTAAAGATGTGTTCTACGGACAAGAAAATGCTCCTGAAATCGTAGGCGGACGCTATGGTTTGGGTTCTAAAGATACTACTCCGTCTCAGATATTGGCCGTATTTGAGAATCTTGCTTTGCCGATGCCGAAAAATAACTTTACTATCGGTATCGTTGATGATGTAACCTTTACATCTTTACCTCAAAAAGAAGAAATCGCCATGGGTGGCGAAGGTATGTTTGAAGCTAAGTTTTATGGATTGGGTGCTGACGGAACAGTCGGTGCTAACAAGAACTCCGTAAAAATTATCGGTGACAATACCGATAAGCATTGTCAGGCATACTTCTCTTATGACTCTAAGAAGTCGGGAGGTTTCACTTGTTCTCACCTTCGTTTCGGAGATAGCCCTATTCGTTCTACTTATTTGGTAAATACTCCGAATTTTGTCGCTTGTCATGTACAGGCTTATTTGCGTATGTATGATGTGACTCGCGGTCTTCGTGAGAACGGAACTTTCTTGTTGAATACGATCTGGAACGAGGAAGAACTGGCAAAGCATTTGCCGAATAAAGTAAAACGCTATTTCGCACAGAAAAACATAAGTGTTTATTATATCAATGCGACTCAGATAGCTCAGGAAATCGGTTTGGGTAATCGTACCAATACGATCCTGCAATCTGCTTTCTTCCGTATTACCGGTGTAATTCCTGTCGATCTGGCTATCGAGCAGATGAAGAAGTTCATCGTAAAATCTTACGGTAAAAAAGGTGAAGATGTTGTAAACAAAAATTATGCTGCCGTTGACCGTGGCGGTGAATATAAACAACTCACCGTAGATCCTGCATGGGCGAATCTGCCGGATGATGAAGTGCTGCCGAACAATGATCCGGCGTTCATCAACGAAGTTGTTCGTCCTATCAATGCACAAGATGGCGATCTGCTTCCTGTATCAGCATTTAAAGGTCTTGAAGACGGTACTTGGCATCAGGGGACAGCTAAATACGAGAAACGTGGTGTCGCAGCTTTTGTTCCGGTATGGACAGCTGAAAACTGTATACAGTGCAACAAATGTGCTTATGTTTGTCCTCACGCTTCTATCCGCCCGTTCGTTCTTGATGCGGCAGAACAATCAGGTGCGAATTTCCCGATGCTTAAAGCGGTGGGAAAAGCTTTTGACGGCATGACATTCCGCATGCAGGTAGATGTTCTCGACTGTTTGGGTTGTGGTAACTGTGTTGACGTATGTCCGGGTAATAAGAATGGTAAAGCTTTGGCTATGACCGATCTTGAATCTCAATTGCCTCAAGCTGCCAACTGGGAATATTGCATTAATAACGTGAAGAGCAAACAGCATCTTGTAGATATCAAGGCTAATGTGAAGAACTCACAGTTCGCTACTCCTCTCTTCGAATTCTCCGGTGCATGTTCGGGTTGCGGTGAAACTCCGTACGTGAAATTGATTTCTCAATTGTTCGGTGATCGTGAGATGGTTGCTAATGCAACAGGATGTTCTTCGATCTATTCAGGTTCTATCCCTTCGACTCCTTATACGACAAACGAAAAAGGTCACGGTCCGGCATGGGCGAACTCTTTGTTCGAGGATTTCTGTGAATTCGGTTTCGGTATGTATCTTGCCGTTGACAAAATGCGTGAACGTATCGTTAAGTTGATGAATCAGGCTATCGAAGGCGGTTGTTCCGAAGAAATGAAGACTTTGTTTACCGAATGGATCGCCGATAAGGAAAATACCGAACGTTCTATCGAACTGGAAGCTAAGATCACACCGATGGTAAAAGCTGCAGCCGATAAGTGTGAAATTTGTAAGGAGATCGCTTCATTGAGCAAATATCTCATCAAGAAATCTCAATGGATTATCGGTGGTGACGGTGCTTCTTATGATATCGGTTTCGGTGGGCTCGACCATGTTCTTGCATCCGGTAAGAATGTAAATATCCTCGTATTGGATACTGAAGTTTATTCGAATACGGGTGGTCAAGCTTCTAAAGCGACTCCGGTAGGAGCTATTGCTAAATTTGCCGCTGCCGGTAAACGTGTACGCAAGAAAGATCTTGGTTTGATCGCTTCTACTTATGGTTATGTATATTGCGCACAAATCGCTATGGGTGCTGATCAGGCTCAGACTCTGAAAGCTATTCGTGAAGCTGAAGCTTACGACGGACCTTCTATTATTATCGCTTATGCTCCGTGTATCAACCACGGTTTGAAGAAAGGTATGGGTAAAGCTCAGGCCGAAGAAGCTGCTGCTGTTGAATGCGGATATTGGCATTTGTGGCGTTATAATCCTATGCTCGAGGCAGAAGGCAAAAATCCGTTTACATTGGACAGCAAAGAACCGCAATGGGATAAGTTCCAAGACTTCCTGAAGGGAGAAGTTCGTTACGCTTCTGTAATGAAACAGTATCCGAACGAAGCCGCCGAATTATTCCAAGCTGCTCAAGATAATGCAAAATGGAGATATAATAACTACAAACGTCTTGCAAAACAACAGTGGGGTGTTGAAGTAGAAGATTGATTTTCATCTATGTTATATTGAAAAAGGGAGAGCATTATGTTCTCCCTTTTTATTTTCGGTAATAAATTTATTTGAGTTTTTTATAAGAACGATAGCGGGCAATCTGAAAAATGAAAATGAGAAGCAGACCGGAAGAAAATACAGAAATGACCTGATGATATTTTCTTATCGAAAATTTTGAATAAGCTCTTGGTAGAAGACTATGTCGTTTAGAATATCTTGAACCTTTTTATTTTGGACGAGAGGCAGAAGATCCGAAATAATCTTTGGATAAAATAAGATTTGATATGTCCCAAGCTTTTATTTGATCAGGTATAAGAGGAGAGTCGCTATTTCCGTATATCGATTTTTTGTCCCAGTGTACGGCACTGGATACGGGATATTGTAAAATACTGTGTCCCATTCCTCTCCATGAATAATTGTTCAAGCCCATGACATCGAGTAAAGTCGGGTATATGTCGATTTGTCCCATAATATTATTATAATTTAGAGAAAGTGGAGCATTTAGAATAATCATCGCGGTTTCTCTATCAGATAATTCTCTTTTTTTTCTGCCGTCTAAAACGTTTTTTCCTAATTCATCATGATCGGAGACGATGACGATGGTTGAACTTTTATATAAATTGTTCTTTTTCAGAGAATCGATAAAAGATCCGATCGCCTGATCTGTGTAATGGAATGCTTCCATGCAGTTTCTTACCGTAGGAGTGAATTGCTTGGACTCGGATATCCGGGTTCTGTTTATGGGAGTGTCATAAGGCATGTGTGTCGAGGCGGTTACGATCTGACAGAAGAAGGGCTCGGGCAAATTTTTTATGATCCTAAAACTTTGTTGCATCAGAGATTTATCGCTGATACTGCCACGTATCATATCGTCTTTTTCCAGACATCTTTTGTCATAGAGCGTGTCGAATGAGAAGGCTTTAGACATTTCTTTTTGATTCCAAAAGCTTCCGGCATCGCTGATGATATTGGCGCTATAATAGCCATAAGGTTTTAGGGCATCGGCTAATGACGGAAAATGCTTTGTTTTGCAGGTTGTTGCCGCTGCTCCTGATTGCAGAGGTAGAATTCCCGTATTGATCATAAGATGCCCGTCGCTTGATCTGCCGTCTTTTACTTGGGGAAGAATATGCAAAGCCGAAATAACAGAATCTTCTTTTATAAAACGGTTTAGGTTGGGAGTTATTTCGATTCCGTCTATGGTCCTGTTTAATAGCCATGAATTGAGAGACTCGACGATAATGATGATCAGATTTTTTCGGGGATGATCAAGAATCGTATTGTGTATTTGTTTTTTTTCTTTTGACAAAATGAACCGGTCGATATAGTTTTTTTCTTCTGGTGTTATTTTTTTTGAAGTTGTTGTCGCTTTAGTTAAAGTATAAACAAAGTAAGGAACAAGTCCGTTTGCTTCGACATAGAATGACGGTCCGAAAGATGCAGTCCATCTTATCCAAGGAGACGGTCGGTTCGGATCTTTTATTATCGCTGCTTTTAATGGTGTTGCAAGATACCCGAAAGAACAAATTATGAATATCATTGCACCGTAAGCGATACGTTTTGGGAGAGGTTCGTATGCTTCGGTATTGTTTTTATAAAATCCTAAGTACAAAAATAATAGTAGTATGGTGGGTAGAATGACCCATATATCTCCCGGATGAATAGATCCGATAATGCTTTTTATCAGCAACTCGGAAATGTTATCGAATAAAAAATAGGATGAAAAGGGCATTAGAGTCTGATATGTCCTGAAATACCATATTTGAGATAAACAAAATATATCCAAGAGAAATAATAAAATGAAAATTATCCATTTCCGTTTGTTCATGAGAAAAAAAGGAAGCATGAGCATACACGCATCGAACAGGCTTCTGAATTTTCTGACTACTAATGTAAATGCAGATGTTTCGTTTTGCATTATGTTGTATTGTAATATTTCTATGGATATTGCAGCGCAAATTGCAGTCAGAAAATAAAATAACAAAAGTCTAAAATTTATATTTTTAAAAAGATTAATGCTTATATAGG
>NZ_CEWDCG010000162.1:0-6993 GCF_982436375.1 Coprobacter sp.
ACTAAGACCGGTCTGAGTTTTACATGAATCAGGCTTGGGAATTTCTTTTGAGGATATTGGGTGCGTTTTTGTGAGAATAATAGTCAGATAAATAAAAACTAACATAAGAATGACCTGACAGGATTTCTTTATTGGAAAATTTAGACAGGTTTTAAGACAGAAGAAGATTTATGAAATTTACGGAGCAAGAAATACAGGGAGTATTTGTGATCGAGCCTCAAAAATTCGGAGATGCTCGGGGTTATTTTATGGAAACTTATCGGAAAGAAATATTTGATCGTTATGTCGGAGAGATAAATTTCGTACAAGATAACCAGTCTCATTCTACGTATGGAGTGTTGAGGGGATTACACTATCAAAAAGGTAACTATTCGCAAGCAAAACTAGTAAGAGTTTTGAATGGTCGGGTACTCGATGTCGCGGTCGATTTGCGAAAATCCTCTCCTACTTTCGGGAAATACGTAATGGTAGAACTGTCAGCGGAAAATAATAAACAATTGTTTATCCCTCGTGGATTTGCTCACGGTTTTTTGGTATTGAGCGATACTGCGACGTTTGCCTATAAAGTCGATAATGTATATGCGCCTGATCAGGAAGCAACATTAATGTATGATGATCCTTCAGTCGGTATAAAATGGCCGTTGGCAGCGGAGAAATTACTACTTTCTGCTAAAGATTTGAACGGGAAATATTTGGCTGATGCCGACTGCTTTGAATAGAACAGAGGATTTGTTTGTTTTGCGAAAATAAGAAACAGGGTGTAATGTTACACCCTGTTTCTTATTTTGGAAATGTCATTATCATTTAGCTTCCCAGCCTAATGCGCTGGCACCTAATACTGCAGCATCGCTCTCTTTCAATTCGGAGAACATGATTTTCACTTTACCTTTATAAATATTTAGTGTGTTGCGATCCATAGCTTCTTTGATCGGTTTCAAAATGAGATCGCCGGCTTTAGCCAAACCTCCGAACAATATGATTGCTTTCGGACTTGAGAATGCAATGAAGTTAGCAAAAGCTTCCCCTAATATTTTGCCTGTATAATCGAAGATTTCCAAAGCCAACTTGTCTCCGGTAATGGCAGCATCATATACGTCTTTAGAAGTAATATCTTGGATAGGAATTTGGCGCAGACTGCTTGGGTCGTTGCGAACTTCAAGAAATTCCCTTGCCGTGCGTGCAACACCGGTAGCTGAAGTATAAGCTTCAAGACAGCCCGTACGGCCGCAACCGCAGAGTCTTCCGTTATTCGGACGAACGATTACGTGTCCTAATTCTCCGGCAAATCCGTCGTGCCCATATACTAATTGTCCGTTAACAACGATACCGCTACCTACTCCTGTACCTAAAGTGATCATGATAAAATCTTTCAGACCACGGGCTGCTCCGTAAGTCATTTCTCCGATAGCTGCCGCATTGGCGTCGTTTGTTAAAGAGACAGGAATGCCAAAACGGTCTGTCAACATTTGGGCTAAAGGAATAACTCCTCTCCAAGGTAGATTAGGCGCAAATTCGATTGTCCCGTTAAAATAGTTACCGTTCGGAGCACCTACTCCGATTCCCATGATCTTGTCCGTCGCATTGTTTTGTTCCAATAGACGGAAAAGCTCAGTATGAAGTTCGTTGACGTAATCTTCTACTTCATTAAATTTATTTGTTTTAATAGAACCGCTTGCAATAATGGTTCCGCGGGCATCTACAATGCCGAATACGGTGTTGGTTCCACCAATATCAATACCAACTACATAGGGTTTACTCATGGTCATATTGTGTGTTAAATGTTATATGATTATTTCACAAAGGTAATCGAAACTTTTTATTTTCCTTTTTTTACCGATAAAAATGCATCAAAAAAGAGTGAAATTTTCTTTATCCTCTATTGATGATAATTATAAAATGATTAATTTGCTATGTGGAGATAGCAATTTTGATATTAATGATTGGCAGATCAAAAAAATATAGTATCTTTGCTCCCCGAAAATGGCACAAAAATAGGTAAAATGTGCATTTTCGAAATTCAATTAATGAGAACAAATTATGAGTAATAATTTATTGAAAGGAAAAAGAGGTATCATTTTTGGTGCTTTGAATGAAATGTCTATCGCATGGAAAGTTGCCGAGAGGGCTGTTGAAGAAGGTGCGGTTATTACGTTGACCAATACTCCGGTTGCAGTGCGTATGGGACAAGTTTCTGAATTAGGAGAGAAACTTAATGCCGAGATTATTCCGGCAGATGCTACCAATGTTGAAGATCTCGAAATGGTATTTGCCAAATCAATGGAAATTTTGGGCGGAAAGATCGATTTTGTTTTACATTCGATCGGTATGTCGCCCAATGTTCGGAAAAAACGTCCTTATGATGATCTTGATTATGATCTTCTGAACAAAACTCTCGATATTTCGGCTATCTCGTTTCATAAAATGATACAGGTGGCTAAAAAGATGGATGCTATTGCAGAGAATGGTTCTATATTGGCATTGAGCTATGTTGCTGCACAACGTACACTTTTCGGTTACAATGATATGGCCGATGCCAAAGCATTGCTTGAGTCTATAGCTCGCAGTTTTGGTTATATTTATGGACGTGAAAAGGGGGTACGTATCAATACTATTTCTCAATCTCCGACTATGACTACTGCCGGTAGCGGTGTGAAAGGAATGGAGTCGCTGATGGATTTTGCTAATCGTATGTCGCCTCTGGGAAATGCAAGTGCTGAGGAATGTGCCGATTATTGTATCGTGATGTTCTCGGATCTTACTCGTAAAGTGACTATGCAAAATTTGTATCATGACGGCGGATTCTCCAGTATGGGAATGAGTTTGCGTGCGATGACACAATACAATAAAAGTTTTGACGAATATAGAAATGAGAACGGAGATATTTGTTATGGATAATCTGTGACTCTTTAACATGATAACAAAAAAGGAAAAGTTCTGTTCACTTTTCCTTTTTTGTTTATATATGGCAGGAACTAAAATCGTAATGTTACATCGAATCCGAAGGTTATTGGACGTCCTAATTGCATAAATCCATTGTTCTCTTTCAGGTTTTCTGCATTCATCGTTTCGAAATAAAAAGCCTGATAGCGTTTATTCAGAAGGTTTTTTCCCCATATACTTAGATCGATATTATTTTTTTGGAATGTCAAATCTCCGTTTAATAATCCGTAGAAATTTTGTGCTACATCATTAGATTCTGTCCAAAAAGTTTTTCCTCGTCCTGCGTATTCGGCATTGATAAAAATGTAGTCGAGCCAGCTTTTTTTTATTTCTATAGTATAATTCCCCGTAAGAGCTAAGGTATGTTTAGGGGCAAACGGAACGTAATTTCCCTTGTTACCATCTTCATTTGAAATAAATGTGGCATGGGTATATCCGTAAGCTGCCGTAAGTTGAAGATTATTTACAGGTGACAGGCGGACAGAAACTTCAGAGCCTTTACTGGCAGAATGTCCGGAGTTTTTTGTCGTACGTCCGAATCCATCTATGATAGAAATTTGCTGATTCCGACAGTCTATATAAAATACAGAAAAATCGATACCCAGTCTTCTGTCCCATAAATCGGCACGGCCTCCGATTTCATAGTTCCAGCTGTGTTCGGGTTTATACCGGATTGAATTATTGACATCGGTCTGATTGTTTGTCAGATGACTTAAATCGGGTAACATCGGTTTAAACCTCTGTGGGACTTTATTGAGGATTTCTGTAATCATTTTACTTCGGAGTTGTTCCTGAACGATATTAGAGAACATTTGAAAGTTGTATCCTCCTGAGCGGTATCCTCGAGCGACGGAAGCATATATAAAATATCGGGAATTGAATTTGTATTTTAATTCAAATTTCGGTAAAAGTTCCCATGTATTCATTTTGTCCTTTCCGTCGACAGATAAAGGTACGGATACAGGAATCGAAATTGCTCTTCCTCCCATTGAGGGGGGAAGGATAATATTGAAGTCTGATATAAACGGTTCATCGATAAATGTATGGTGGTTTATTTTCGTGTGTTCATAGTCGAGTCTCAATCCGATTGTCCCGGAAAGGTTTTTTATAAATAAGTTGTTGTATGTCATCTGTTTAAAAACAGCAAGCCCGAATGTCGGAGTTTTATATATTCCGTTTATATATAAATTGGGACTTTGTACTTTTAAACCTAATTGAACAGGAAGCCCGTTGATGTTTTCGAATATTGAATTTACATTATCCTCGATCATGTATTTTAATCCGTCTTCTTTAAAATTTACCGGTCCGTCGGTTCGTAAGTGGGAGTAAAATCCGAAAACGCCGGCAACCCATTGCAAATTTTTGTCGGTTGTCGATTTAAAAGTTATTTCCTGAGTAATGGCGTCCTGTTTTTGTTTTTGTTGTAAGGTGAAAACAGATAAAGGAGTGAAATCCTGATCCATGTGCATATTGTCTTTCAGGAACTGATATCCGGTAATCGAGTTCATAATGTACCGGTCATGTATATATTGTAATAAAATACTGCTGGTCGATAATTTCCGGTCATAGGAAGAGCGGTCGTTATAATTGATCGGATATCGGATGTCTTTTTTTTTGTCGAACATTTGGTAAGGATAACCATCCTGATCGTTATATTCAAAATCGGAAGTAAGATTTATTTTCAGACGGGGATTGATTTTTATATAGATTTGAGCTCGTCCTCCAGCAACTTCTGTTGATCCCGAATTTTTTCCCGTTGCGATATTTTTAAAATATCCATCGTTTTTCCGGTATTTCCCGCTGACGGAGAACGCTACATATTCATTTATTTTATGACTATGGGAGAGGGCCGCATTCCATGTATTATGGTTACCGTATCCGGCTTTTATCTTCGTTCCTTGGTAGTCAAAAGGAGATTTTGTGTATATATTGATTAATCCTGCCATAGTATTTCGTCCATATAAAGTACCTTGCGGACCACGCAGAATCTCTATTTTTTCAATATCCATAAAATCGAAATCGAACGAACTTTTGTCCAGATACGGAACATTATCGACATTTAATCCTACTGCCGGAGAATTGATTCGTGAACCGATCCCTCGTATATATATTGATGAAATCAGCTTAGAGCCGTAATCCGGAATATACAGATTAGGGGCTATTGACGAAAGACCTTTTAATGACATGATATGTTGTCGTTCCAGTTTTTTTTCTCCGATAATCGAGATAGAACCGGGAAATTCAAAGAACCGAGTTTCTGATTTGGGAGATGAGATCACCTCTATTTCGTTTAGATTCACGTTTTTGTAAATCGTACTATCCCGGTCAGATTGTTCTTTATCTATTCTGGCAAGAACCGGAAGTACCTCGGTTGCGATTAATAAAAGCAGTAGTAATTTTTTCATCCTTTTTACCTTATTTTTTGAACATACAAATTAAAGCCATAATGGTGGAGGAGGCAATCACTATATGTAGTGATTTTTAAGAAATAAAAAATTGCCGGATTCTGTATTTTGTGTAATTTTACCGAATCGAAAAGATTTTTTGTTTTTCATCATTATTTATAGTAGTTGAAATTGTTTATCCGCCTGTTTGCTAATTTGCCGGTCATATATTATGCAACAATACAATGAAGACACCATCGTAGAGCAATTGCAAGATCCTCTCAAATGCAGAGAGGCATTTGCGCAGGTTGTCGCTCATTATAGCGAGCCGTTATATTGGCAGATACGTAAGATGGTATTTTCTCATGATGATGCTGATGACCTGCTACAAAATACCTTTCTTAAAGCATGGAACAGTATTACTTATTTTCGGGCCGAAGCCCGTTTATCTACTTGGTTGTATCGCATTGCAGTCAATGAGACGATTACATTTTTAAATAAGCAACGTCAACAGAATCATGTCCCGTTAGAAGGAGAAGACTTGTTTTTGCTTGATAAATTGGAGGCGGATGAATGGTTTGACGGGAATAGATTACAAAAACGTTTGCAGGAAGCCATATTGAAACTTCCCGAAAAACAACGTCTTGTTTTTAATATGCGTTATTTTGATGATATGAAATACGAAGAGATGTCTCATATTTTGGGGACATCGGTAGGAGCATTGAAAGCTTCGTATCATCATGCAGTTCGTAAAGTCGAGGAATATTTAACATCAGATGATTAAACCTTATTGTTCTATTATAGTCTAAAGAACAAAGATATTATGGAAAAAGATAAAGACATATTAAAGCAGGTGGGGCGTGATACGGGCATGAGAGTTCCCGATGGGTATTTTGAAGGCTTTACGTCTCGAATGGTAAGTCAATTAGACAATTTTGAGGTTGTCGAACCTGAAAAACCGACTGTGTGGCAACGTGTCAGGCCTTGGTTATACATGGCGGCAATGTTTGCCGGAATAGCTTTGATGGTGCGTTTGTTTGTTCCGGAAAAAGACTCTTCTTCTGTCGTGGCGGAAACGGAAGTTTCAATAACAAATGAGAATGTAGATGACTATTTATTTTACAGCAATGTAGATGAATATTCGGTATATGAGTATTTGGCGTTAGGAGAATAAGAGATCTGATACTTATTGTATATAAAAGAGATGAAAAGAATAATTACTGCATTTTTATTTTTCGTTTTGGTTTTGCCTGTATGCAAGGCGCAAGGCACTTCTCCGGAAGATCGTTACAAGAGTTTTCAAACTTATAAGAAAGAGTATCTGAAAAAGCAAATCGGTCTTACAGATAAGGAGGCTGCACATTTTTTTCCGTTGTATGATGAAATGCAATTGAAAAAATATCGGCTGAATCGCCAAGTGCGCAGCGAAGCGAGGCGTATTGCACATTCGAAAACTCCTGTTTCGGAAAAAGAATATGCAGCATCAGCAGAAGCTCTCTCTCTATTACCGCTTAAAGAAGCTCAGATAGAACGTGAGTATTTTATTCGTTTCAGAGGAATTCTCTCCCCGAGAAAGCTTTTTCTGTACCGTCGTGCTGAAAATTCTTTTGCAAAAGCTATGTTGCAGCATAGAGATCAAGGAAAGCAAAAGAAATAGCATTTTAAAACC
>NZ_CEWDCG010000163.1:0-6964 GCF_982436375.1 Coprobacter sp.
TTTTATTTGTCGGATAATCCTCATGCTCAAAAAATCTTAAAACAGATACTGAACAGAGTTTAATGGGATTTTAGAACCTGCTTAAATTTTATTTGAGTAAAGTTTGAAGTTTCTTTTAAGGATATTTTTCTGTTTTTATGAGGAAAATAACGGACTATCTGACGAGTGAAAACGGGAAAAAACAGGAGAAAACCGTAAAGATGGCTTGATGGTATTTTTTATTGTAAAATTTGTTGTTTCTAATCTTGTTATCATAAAGAAATTGCCCATCGGACAGTAACTCCTATCGACATGAGATGTACGGGAGAAGAGAGTAGAGCTTTAGGACTTTTCCCGTTTTGACGAGAGCTTTCCCAGATTGGATTTCCGGTTATTGTACCGTTTTCGGAATATTGAAGGAACGGTTTTTCGTTTGCCGTGTCATGGATTTTTCGGACGCCATATTCTCCGTAAATACCTGCATATATGTTACGGTGTGCTCCGAGATGCCATTTCCATCCTATTTCTGCAAATGGAGAAAGCGAGTATTTTAACTTTAAGTCCGATTTGTTCCGGGCTGCCGGATAGTTTCCGAATCCATGATTCGTAAGGTCTGTGTATTCGATATCTTCATAGGGGAAATACGCCGAAGTTTTTAATGCGGAATATCGATTATTGCGGGTTGCTGTTATCGGTATCCCTATTTTTATACCGGCTTTTGCGTATATTCCCGAATGGTTGTCGGATTGTAACTGGAAAAATATGGGAATATTCAGATAGAGGGCTTTTTGCTCTTCTTGAAAATCGGTATAGGTAAATCTGAAATCGAATGTATTTTGTTCAGAACTTCCGTCCGGTATTGAATTGGAAAGTACGGTATAATTATCAGAGTATCGGTCAATGTTGACTTTTGATCGGTATAGAGATAATTCGGTACCTGTACCGATTCCCCAGAGATCGGTTATCTTTAATAAATAACCGAGATTGAGAGATGCTCCTCCTTGAGGTTTGAATTTCCCTTCGGATACAGAATAATGTAATGCCGATATTCCACCTGATATTCCGACCGAAATTTCATTACGTCCCGGTTGTGCCGACGAGGTTATGAAAATAAGGCAGAAGATCATGGCAAGATATGTTTTTCTCATGGGATACATATTACTTTTATTTCTCGGGATATGCCTTCCTGTGTTGTTATTTTAACGATATAGCTTCCGGGAGTGTCGGATAGTGTAAATTTTACCGAGTTGCCGATCGCCGAAATGGTTTTGGTTTTCCCGGAAAGATCGGTGATTGTTATTTCGACTTTATTATTTTCTTTTTGCGAATCGATATATAATTTGATTTCTTCTCCAGCTTTTATCGGATTCGGATAGAGACGTATTTCGTCACCTGTGATTTGTATTTGTTTTTCACAGCTTGAGAGAGAAACGCCTTCGTCCGTAGTTACCAAAATGTGGTATTTGTCAGAACTTTGATGGTCGTCGGGTAATTTGATATAGGGTATTCCTGAACTTAAATAGTGATTATTCCGATACCAGACAAAGTCGGTAAAATGTAATCCGTTATTGTTTTCAGGATTGTTGATAACGGAAAGGACATCATTCCATCGTAATAAAAGTATGTTGTTTGGTAATTTAAACAGATTGACAGAAAATTCTTGCGTGTTTTCTTTGCTTTCTGAAATTATGGTTACCGGCTGATTGAATTTGCCTCCTTCCTCGACATTTATTTCTGCTGTTCCGGATATTTGGTCTCCCATTATTATCGTAGCTCCGGGATGGGCTTCGATCTCGATCCGGGCGGAGTTTATATCGCAATCGAGAGGTATATTTAAAGTATTTTCTTGAGAGATTTCTACATCCTCACCGTTGATTTTCAACGAACGTATTCGTGCTTCGAAACTTTCTGTTTTCAGAAAAAAAGTTTCGGGATCACTCAGGGCACTGACTCCATCGGGATAGATCGCTTCAATGGTATAGGTATAGTTGTTGCCTTGGGATAATTCTTTGTCTGTTATTATCGTGTCGGTCGTTAATTCCGGAGTGATATTCGTGCCATCTCTGTATATGCGAAAGTCGGGACGGTTAAACCGGATAGGAATAGAAGAACATGTTTTCGTATTTGTTTTTTGTAATAGTGCAGACCGGGGTACGGTTTGCCATTGTATTTGCGAATTTTCATCTGAGTTTTTATTCTTGACAGACCGTTTTTTTATTTCTTGTTGAGGAGGGACAACATAGCTTTGCTTTAGGGAAGAGATTCCGACTTGCAAGAAAAAGTTGTGGTCTTTATCGCTGTGTTGAGTCAGGGTTTTCCAGTTTTGCCCATCGGTAGAGTATATGTTCCCCTTTTGTGTTATAGGAACAGCGTTGTCTGTCGCTGCCGGACTATTCGTATATGATTCTGCGTATATAGAAACGGTCAAAGCTGCATCTTTTTTGATAGTGACCGGCTTGAGCAGTTTTACTTCTATTATTTGATCTTTATCTGTCGGATCGATTTTTTGCTGGTAGGAGAAGTTCCCTTGATCGATATGAAGACTGTAAGTTGCTCCTTCAACTGAAAGGAATGTGACGGATTCCAGTGTGTACCCGTCTATTTCTTGTAAGTCGTCGGTAGTCCAGCGTTGTCCGAAATAGAACGGTATTTGCTGATTGTCTTTATCTCTTAATTGCATTCTGTAAAAGTCGGTTGCATTTCCCCAAAATATTTTTTGTCGGGATATCGGCATTTGCCACTCTATTTGCAGTTCGGTTTCGTCAGTTCGTTTTATCGAAATATTTTTTGGAGGAAGTATGTCATATACATATATAGTTGCCGTATTTCCCGAGTCGGAAGCTTTGTTGTCTGCATATATTGCAGTGACGTCATAGTGATGTATGCCTACAGGCAATGCTGTTTCTGAGAAACTTGTCGAGGTCGTTGTACCTATTTCGGTACTGTTTCGGTATATCTTGTAGCGGACAGGTTGCTCGTCTCCTTTGGGTGCTTCCCAATTTACGATAGACCTTTTTTCTTCAGATGACCATTTGGCAGAGACTTGTTCGGGTACTGCTTTAGGAGGGAATGCGTAACGTCCGTCAAGATACTCGACTCCCGATCCGATAGGATCTAGATATTTGTCGATTCTTTGATCATCGGCTGTTCCGCATTGATCCCAGAAAAGAGCTAATTTCCCGAATAGATTCCGTCCTTCTTTACGGTCGGTACAATTTGCATTTCCTCCGGTCAGAAATCCTGTTATGCGTTTGTTCTGATCGAATAACGGAGCGCCGGATGATCCGCCTTCTGTCACTCCATGTCCGTTGGCGGTACTCTTGAATATAACGTTCCAGTGTCCGTCCTGCAACCCTTGCGTCGATCCGGATTTCCAAGTGTCTGATACTGCCGGTTGGTCATAAGTCGATATTTTTTTTACATCGCCTTGCGGGTGATGTATGCAGACTCCCGATTGAGGAGCTATATTCCGGCGATCCCATCCGTTATAGTATGCGTTCAGATTGTCCGGTATTTTCCCGTTTAATAATAGCAACGCTCCGTCAACACCATTCTCCAAAGGAACTCCGGCAATGTATGTGCATCCGATCATCGATACCGGAGATGTGGAGATGTCGCTCCCGCATCTTGTATTTTCATATCGGAAAAAGAATTGGGACTGAGACAGATCGGACGCAGAGGCTTGTTCTTTAGATGAAAGCAGGCAGTGGAATGCTGTCAATAAATAAGGTTTGAGGTCTTCTTTTGTATTGTTAAGGATAGACCCGGTACATAAGAAACTGCTGGTACCTATCGGTATAATCATTTTGACGACACCGTTCTTATGATCTTGCCATTGTTCCCCTTCTTCACAGTTGATGTCAACCATACAGCTGCCAGATAGACTTTCACTGTAAGAGTCTTTAATGCTTAAATAGTTGTATCCGTATCCTATTTCTTCGATTTCGATTTCCGGATTTTGAGGGAATTCGTCACCTTCAGGGGCAACATATTCGAGGATTATATCGTCTCCTGCAACGAATTCGGTTGCAAACTTCCCTTTTCCGGAGTGAGTTTTGTGTGTATAAGCTCCCAATATATGAGTATGCGCAGAGTTATATATGAATAGCTTGCTTCCGATCGGGAGATTGAATTTTTTATAATAAAGAGAGATTGCCTTGGCCTTATTTGCCATGATCCGGAGTTGCCAGATGCGTTCTCCTCCCGGAAGAGTACTCCATACTCCGGAATTTTCAGGAGAAAAAGAGGCCGGGAGCAATACTGCCACACGAGGAGGTAAGAATTCCTCTTTCATGCGTTCATCATCTGCCTTTAGATCATCGAGTGAAAAAGGGATATATATGTTTTTGATTCCATTTTTTTGTTTTGAAGGCTTCTTGTCTTTTGGGATGCAGAATACATGAAACTGGGCGGAGTACCTCCCTCGCTTATTTGTGCGTATGAAGAAAAAACGGTTGCAGAAAATAGGATGATTGTGACCCATAAAAAATATAATGTTTTATGGGTCGACAGGGTATAATATTTCTTGTTTTGCGACATCTGTTATTTATCCTTTTTCTGGTTACGATGCCCCCATCGTTTCTTTTTCTTCAGTAGATTTTCAAAGAAAAGCCTTAATCCGATAAAACGGGTATAGTCTCGTTGTACGTCCATCGCTCGAGGATCGCTGAAAAAAGAGAGTTGACTTTCTTTCCCAAATTGTTCGGGATAGAGGACGACTATGTTATTTCCGGCAAAATATTTGGATAAAAATGACGGAAGTTTGTCGAATTCGGTATTATAGGATACGGAAGTATGTCTTGCACTTACAATGATGAACAAATCATCTTGCAAGACGATTCCGGTTAACATAAGAATATCTTCCCAACTATCCAATATCTCGAATTCATTTCGGATGTTGTATTTTCCTTTACGGAGTATGGCTTTTAATTGTATTATAGTATTGGGGTGAGCATAGAATATCGCCCGGCATCCGATTTGTTTTGCCATATTGGCCACTCTGTCAACCCATTTAACGAATCCGGTTTCAAATTCTGCTTTTTCAGGAACGGCTATGACAATGCGTGTTACCGTATTGACTGGAATGGTGCATTTGGTGATCGCAACCATTTTGTTTGTTCCTTTTAGTAAACTCTCGGTTTTTGTTCCGAAAAAACTATCTACGATGTTGGCTTTGTGATGCAATCCGATAACTATTTCCGAGATATTTTTTTCTTTCATTGTGTGAATGATACCACTTGCGATATTCATATCGTACCGAGCTATGGTTTCCATTTCGACATCTGCGGATGAAGCTATCTTGGCTGCTTTTTGCAAAGCATTTTTGGCATTGAATCCGTTGTCTTGCGATTTGTCATCGGTGACATTTATTGCATATAAAGGTGTTTTCTTTTTCGGATTTTTCAATAGTATTGCCAAATTTACAAGGTTTTCTATAGTATCGGGATTTGCTATCGGAATCAGAATGCGTTCTTCTCCCGTATCTATTTTGTCTTTAAGATAGTCGTCTTGTTGTTGCTTGGTTACAAGTTCGCGTGCGGCTTTTTCGGTTACGAAAGAACTGATAGTACATGTTACGAGAATCATGATAACTGTTCCGTTCAATACGTTAGAATTGAATAATCCGAGGTCATATCCTATAAGTACGGCGGCTAAAGTCGCTGCTGCTTGTGCATTACTGAGTCCGAAAATCATATTTCGGTCAACTTTCGGAAGTTTAAATGTTTTTTGAGTAAACCATGCCGCTATCCATTTGGATGCCGTAGCAACGATTGACATATTGATTGCTACTATGATGGCCTCTGTACTGCTGAATACGCCGTGCAGATTGATCAACATTCCGACACCGATGAGGAAATAGGGAATAAAAAGTGCATTTCCTACAAATTCTATCCGGTTCATTAGAGGAGAAACAGCCGGAATAAATCGATTGAGTACGACACCGGCAAAAAATGCTCCGATAATTGCTTCGAGTCCGGCTAGTTGTGCCATGAATGATGCAGAGAACACTAAAGCTAATACAAAAATATATTGGGATACATTGTCGTCGTATTTTTTGAAAAACCACCGGGTAATGCGAGGAAAGGAATATATGATAATGGTACAATAAATCGTTATTGATATTAAAAGACGAATCCAGAATATCTCATTGATTTCGCCTTGCTGCATTCCTGCAATTACGGCAAGGATGATAAGCGCTCCTAATACGGTAATGATAGTGCCGGCAATGGTCGTTGTGACAGATGTGGCCCGTGGTATGCCATAGCGACTTACGATCGGATAGGCTACCAAGGTGTGAGAGGCGTACATGCTTGCCAGCAAGATAGAGGTTTCCAGATTGAAGTGTAGGGTATAATAGCTGATTGTCGTCCCTAATATCATCGGGATAAAAAAAGTATATAGTCCGAATACGATACCTTGCGTTTTATTTTTCTTGAAATCGTTAATATCCATTTCAAGGCCGGCTAAAAACATCAGGTAAAGAAGACCTACATTCCCGAATATCTGGAAACTGCTGTCTCGTTCGAGTAATCCGAATCCATGAGGACCTATTATCATCCCGGCAATGATCAGTCCGATGATGTGAGGAATCCGGAATCGGTTAAGGAGTAATGGAGCAAAGAGAATGATAGTTAATACGATAAAGAATATCAGTACCGGATTTGTAAATGGTAGGGCTGGTATTATATTTTCTATGTTCATACTAACTTTTTGTTTGTTGTGAGAAAATACTTTGTGATTTCTCAAAGAGTGTCCGAAAAAAAATCAGACTGGCTAAAATTCTTTACAAAAGTACAAAAAAGAGGATTAAAAATGAAAAGATATTAGAAATTGTAAATATGAGGATCGATTTATTGTAGATTTTCTTCTTTTTATATGGATAATCGTGCAAAATGTTTTAATTTTGCGGCATGAACGTGTATTATTGTTATTGAAATATAAAAAAATACCGAACAAAAGAAACTGTATTTAATAGGTTATAAAT
>NZ_CEWDCG010000164.1:0-6904 GCF_982436375.1 Coprobacter sp.
TAAAAACAAATGTAATCAATAATATCTATTTAACAAATAAATATTATAAAGAGGTATTTTTAAAAAACCGCTACACTTTGTAAATAGGTCAGCAAAAGCAAAAAACAATAATCAAATGAACAGGATGTGATAACGAAATCAAGATAAAAGAAACAATAGCTTTTTATAGTATTGAAAAAAACTATAAAAATATCTTGATAATATTTTCTGCATCGGAAAATTCAGACATACGCTAAAAACATATTAAAAACAAAAAAGCCTTTAGAAATTGTATCTAAAGACTTTTTTCTGTGACCCCGGAGAGGCTCGAACTCTCGACCCAATGATTAAGAGTCATTTGCTCTACCAACTGAGCTACGGAGTCATTTCTTTTGCTGGTTGCGGTTGCAAAAGTAATGCTTTTCAAAAAAACAACAAAACGTTTTCAATAAAATTTTATTCGAAATTGTAATATTCTGAAGGATGATTTCTTTTAAGAGCAACTAACTGAACATCCTTTCCCACACGTATTCCCTCCTGATAAAGACGATATTCCACTGTTTTATAGGCCAATTCGGGATGATTATTTTCCCGGCTCAAATGACAAAGAAAAATATATCGCATATCTTCCGTAAAATTCCGAGCCAAAAATTCTGCCGTATCGGCATTACTCATGTGACCATTCGGGTTAATGATTCTTTGTTTCAAATGCGGAGGGTATGTCCCATGGGTCAACATCTCAATATCGTAATTCGCCTCTATAACCAAATAATTCGCTTTGCGAAGATAGTGAGCCACACCCGGAGGAATATGTCCGAGATCTGTGGCAAAAGCAAATTTCCGGTCTCCGTATTCTATAAAGTAACCGACATTATCCGTACCGTCATGGGGAACTTCGAACGAAGTAATCTTAAAATCCCGAATCTCAAAAGGAACTTCCTTACAGATAGGATGACATGCCGTATAAATCTTTTCGGTCATGCAATAGCTGCGATTCATTCCGGCAAGAATTTCCTTTGTCGTATATACCGGAATAAAATATTTTTCACCCAAACAACCTGCAGACTTTATATGGTCGGCATGGTCATGAGTGATACACAAACCGACAATATTTTCAAACGGGATATTATGTTCTTTTAAGTGCTTCTTTATAGTGCGTATGCCTATACCTGCATCGATCAGAATTCCATATTCGTCATTTCCAAGATAATAACAATTTCCACTGCTTCCGCTGGCAAGGCTCAAAAAACGTAAATTCATCTACAAACTCTCTTTTTGTCTTTGAAGTCTACAAAGATAATTCTTTTGCGTCAAAAAAAGAGGATCGCCAAACTATTTATAAAGTAAAAAGATACACGGCTTTTTACCCAAATCAGGCTTTACCTTATTCCATTCCTTTAATGTCAAGGTACGGATATACTCATCTTCACACGTAATATTCGCTGCAATACACAATTTAGTGAGAGGATTGCATGTCTTTATAAAATCATCTATAATACGACTGTTCCGATAAGGTGTCTCTATGAATATCTGCGTCTCATTCTCGGCATAGATACGATGTTCCAGATTCTTAAGCATCCGAGCCCGTTCTCCCGCATCTATCGGCAAATAGCCGTGAAAAGCGAAACTTTGACCGTTAAATCCAGAAGCCATCAATGACATCAAAATAGATGACGGACCGACTAAAGGAACTACCTTATATCCGGCTCGTTGAGCAATCGCCACGACATCCGCACCGGGATCGGCAATTGCCGGACATCCGGCTTCCGAAATAATTCCGACGGAAAAACCTGCCGCTAATGGCGTCAGATAATCCGAAACCTCTTCAGGACGTGTATGTCTGTTCAATGTATAAAATGTCAAGGAATCTATATTGATTTCCGGATTCGACTTTTTTAGAAAACGACGTGCCGTACGGATATTCTCCACTATAAAATGAGAGATACCGGATATTATCGTATTATTATAAACCGGCAATACTCGATCTACCGGCGTGTCTCCCAATGTTACAGGGATCAGATAAAGTGCTGCTGAATGCATAGATACAATACTCTTTGCGACAAAGGTAAAGATTTCCCGGCACTTATCATAAATGCAAAACCGTTTCTTTATATCCGAAAAGTATGTAATTTTGTGCAAATAACAGAAACACGACATGGAATTACCTCTTGCTTTTACCGACCGAACAAAAAATTTATTGAAAGACGAATATCCGGCTTTTGAAAAAGCTCTGCGAGAAGAATCTCCGATAAGTATCCGGCTAAATCCTTTAAAAACCAATTCCGGATTATTCGGGCAAGAGCAAGTTCCTTGGTGCAAAAACGGTTATTACCTGCAAGATCGTCCCGCATTCACATTCGACCCTCGATTCCATGCCGGAGCTTATTATGTGCAAGAAGCTTCGTCCATGTTTCTCGATTATGTCATCAGACAGCATATAATCCGACCGGTTCGTTATCTCGACTTATGCGCTGCTCCCGGTGGAAAAACGACATTGGCTCTATCAGCTCTGCCCGAAGGCAGTCTGGTCGTCTGCAATGAAATAGTCCGCAATCGTGCGCATGTTCTTGCAGAGAACATTATCAAGTGGGGGAATCCGTACTGTATCGTCACGAATAACGACTCGGCGACGTTCAATTCACTGAAACACTATTTCGACGTTATTCTCACCGATGTTCCTTGTTCCGGAGAAGGCATGTTTCGCAAAGATCCGGTGGCTGTACAAGAGTGGTCTGCATCGAATGTCGGACTATGTTCGGAACGTCAAAAAGAAATACTGCACAATATCTGGGATGCTTTACGTCCCGGTGGTATACTGATATACAGTACTTGCACCTACAACACCGATGAGAACGAACTCATAGCCGATTATATACAAAATAGATTGGGAGCTACACCTCTACCGGTAAAAACAGATCCGGAATGGGGTATCCATAAAGAGTTGACCGGTACTGTTCCTTGCTACCGGTTTATGCCGCATGTTACTAAGGGAGAAGGTCTTTTCATGACCGTATTCCGCAAATCAGAGAGCGAAGATATTATTCCAAGAGAGAGGCTACAGAATAGAATATCAGCAAAAAAGAACAAGAATCGGAATGGATGTTCTATTCCCGATAATATCAGATCATGGATCAGAAACAATGAAAAGTTCTTTTTCAGTTCTAACGCAAATTCGATATTCGCATTTCCGTCAGAATATTCAGAAGACCTGCCCCTGTTCGAGTCCCGGACAAATGTTATACATGCAGGAATTCCTCTGGCTTACGCCAAAGGAAAAGCCTATATTCCCGAACATGCATTAGCTTTATCAACATTCCTGAACCGAAACATTTTTCCGGAAGAAGAGCTACCTTTAAACACGGCTCTATCCTATTTGCGTAGAGAGTCTTTTCAACTGCAAAGCAATGAACGTGATTATTTTCTACTGACATTCGAGGGAATGCCATTAGGGTGGGCAAAAAATCTCGGAAACAGAGCAAACAATTTATATCCACAAGAGTGGCGTATCCGAAGCGGATACACCCCTACCCAACCCTTACCGATCGCTTTTAAATGAAAAATTAATAACATGCAAGTAGATAATAAAAGATCAGGAAAAACAAGGCTTATCTCAAATATTTTTATAAATTTGCATAGTTCCGGACAAAAAACAAGATGTCCGATTGCTAAATTAAGACACTAAAAAACAAACATCATGATCTTAGATTCTCTCAGCAACTCAGCTTCGATCGAACAGTTGCACCCATTATTTAAAAAAGCATTCGATTTTCTAAAATCGACCGATTTCTCTACCAAAGAAGCCGGGAAAATAGTTCTCGACGGAGATGATTTATATGTTTCCATAGCAGAACCTGTGGGAAAAAGTAAAGATGCTGCTAAAATGGAAACTCACAATAAATATATCGACATACAGATGCCTTTGACCACAACTGAAACAATGGGCTGGAAAGCGACAAAAGAATTGAAAAAGATAACACAACCTTATAATGAGGAAAAAGACATAACTTTCTTTGCAGATACCCCGACAACCTATATACAAGTGCAACCCGGAGAATTTGCCATATTCTTTCCTGAAGACGGACATGCTCCCGGAATTGCTGAAGGAAACTTCAAAAAAGTTATCGTTAAAGTACGTATATAAATACCGAAACATAGAAACAGTTTCCCGAATTAACTATGTCCGGATTCGGACATAGTTAATTATAAAAAATCGACATTACGTTTTATCTGCCTTTTATAATACCGATATTCTACGATTCTCCTGCAACTTTATTCTATCTACCACTTTAAGATACAAGATATTATGGATTCTCTCAATTTAATAAAAAACGATCCTTGGCTCGAACCTTATAAAACGGATATCGAACATCGATTTCAACTTTCGGTTTCCAAAGAAAAAGAACTGGCCGGAAAAGGCAAATCTTTATCTGATTTCGCAGACGGATACTTATATTTCGGGCTTCACAAAACAGAGCAAGGTTGGGTCATACGAGAATGGGCTCCTAATGCAACAGATATTTTCCTGATCGGAAATTTCTCGGAATGGAAAGAGAATACTAAATATCGCTTTTCAAAACTAAAAAACGGCGTATGGGAGCTTAAACTAAAAACCGGAGAAATAAAGCACCTCGATTTATATAAATTATCGATGCATTGGAATGGCGGTCATGGTGAACGCATACCTGCATGGGCAACTCGAGTTGTCCAAGATGAAAAGACTTACATATTTTCTGCTCAAGTATGGTCACCTTCGAGGCCTTATAAATTCAAGAAAAAAAAATTTAAGCCTCAAATCTCCCCTTTACTGATTTACGAGTGTCATATAGGTATGGCACAAGAAGAAGAACGAATAGGCAGCTACAACGAATTCCGAGAAAAAATTCTCCCACGCATCGCAAAAGACGGATACAATGCTATACAAATCATGGCCGTTCAGGAACACCCTTATTACGGATCGTTCGGGTATCATGTTTCAAGTTTTTTCGCACCCTCATCCCGTTTCGGCACACCTGACGAACTGAAACAGCTGATAGACGAAGCTCATGCTTCGGGCATAGCCGTAATCATGGATATAGTACATTCTCACGCGGTAAAAAATGAAGTCGAAGGATTAGGACGTTTCGATGGTTCTTACAACCAATTTTTTTACGGAGATCACAGAAGAGAGCACCCTGCATGGGACTCTCTTTGTTTTGACTATGGAAAAAATGAGGTAATTCATTTTTTATTATCCAACTGCAAATATTGGCTTGAAGAATTCAAATTCGACGGTTTCCGTTTCGACGGCGTCACCTCGATGCTTTATTACGATCACGGATTAGGAAAAGCTTTTGGCAGTTATAATGATTATTACGACGGAGGACAAGACGAAAATGCGATCACGTATCTTACTTTGGCAAATAAATTAATTCATGAAGTTAATCCTCATGCAATAACGATTGCCGAAGAGATGAGCGGAATGCCGGGTCTTGCTGCGAAAACAGAAGACGGAGGTATCGGGTTTGATTACCGTATGGCTATGGGTATCCCCGATTTCTGGATTAAGATAATCAAAGAAAAGAAAGATGAGGAATGGAATCCTTCTGCAATTTTCTGGGAGCTGACCAACCGACGGTCTGACGAAAAAACCATCAATTATGCAGAAAGTCACGATCAAGCTCTTGTCGGGGATAAGACAATAATTTTCAGACTTATCGACGATCAAATGTATTGGCACATGATGAAAAATGACACCAATATGGCCGTTGACAGGGGCATGTCTCTGCACAAAATGATACGATTAGTCACTTTATCGACTATCAATGGAGGCTATCTGAATTTTATGGGAAACGAATTCGGTCATCCCGAATGGATTGATTTTCCGAGAGAAGGTAATGGTTGGTCTTATAAATATGCCCGCAGACAATGGAGTCTTGTTGATAGAAAAGATCTTAAATACGAATATTTAGGAAACTTTGACGAGGCAATGATCAAATTGGTAAAAGATGTAAAACATTTTGAACAAAGTCCCATCATCAAATTATGGGACAACGGAGGAGACCAAATTTTAGCATTTATGCGAAAAGATCTATTATTCATATTCAACTTCCATCCGTTCAAATCCTTTACCGATTACGGTATATTAGCATCCAAAGGCAGCTATAAAACCGTATTAAATACCGATTCTTATACATTCGGAGGATACGGATTGATTGACGAATCAATCGAGCATTTCACGATTCCAGATCCTCTATATAAAAAAGAAAAGAAAGAGTGGCTGAAATTGTATCTGCCGGCTCGATCTGCACAAGTTTTAAAACTCCAAAAGAGAAAATAATTCGTTTTTAAGCAAATTTTTAATCACCATAAGGATATAATTTTTATATATATAACACTAAAATGCAGAAAATTAATTATATATAATTGTATAAAAGACACTTAAAAATAGGTTATATAACATATATATTTTTTTTGCGAGATTCAGGAAAAAGTACATCTTTGCATGCATTAACCTAGAACAATCTTTTTTACCTTAAAAAATTAATACCTATTGAAAACCTTTAAAAAGGGACTTTTGAGAAAAAGCCTCTTTTTTTATTTATAATAACATAGTAATCAATCTGTTTAATATTTAATTTACTATTAATACACTATTACATTTGATCTAAATTAATAATTATGTTACCCTTTCAGCATCCATTATTATGCACTGTCATAATGAAAATCTTTCGATATAGAATTTATTTGAAATTTCATTCGAAACAGAATAAAAAATCTTCCGAATCGTTTAAGAATACCGTAATAGTAAGTTTACCCAAAATCTCAAAAGAGATAAAAGAAGTAGAAATTTTTTATTATATCCGAACATTAGTGTCCACTAAAAAATCATAGATGTTCTTTGAAATTATTGAAATTCAATTTGTTATAAGTATTTTTGGAGTCAACG
>NZ_CEWDCG010000165.1:0-6903 GCF_982436375.1 Coprobacter sp.
GGATCAAGCGCATTAATGAAATTATTAGCGCAATAGGCGTAAGGGCTTATATGATAATACTCTTCACAAAGCGGGTCGGGCTGGTTGAAACGGTTTATCGGCGCGAACAAAGTACGAGCCCCGAAGAAGTACTCGTCCAGCCCGTTGTCATAAACGATTTCCTTGCCTGTCAGTCCGTAATTGTAAGGCGACCTTCTCTTTTCCCGCATAATCCCCGAAGGATAATAAATATTAGCTCTGCTGTTGTTCAAACTGTTCCAGTAGTGCCAAATTGATCCGAGATGATCCTTACTGGTATAATAATAAGAAAAAGACATCTTCCTACCTGTGCTGACCTCTATATTCCCTTCGGGCGTATTTATATACTTCTGTTGCGTCCTCTGATACCAATACACGTCGTTCCATTCGGACATATAGGAGATATACGGGTCGGTATTCTTGATCACGGAGTCGATAGGAACGGCCGTGCTTATCGAATAAGCCCCGGTAGCGTTTCGAATCTTTCTTCCGTCGGCCATATAATAGAAAACCGATAAGCTTTTGTCAGAAAAGGCGACGGTTTGGGGGAGATTCAGCAGATTATAGGTCGTCAAGGAAATTCTGTTGTCCTCATTTTTGATCAAGTTTCCGTTCGGATCATACTCATACTCGACATCTTTTCCTACCAGATTGGGATATACCATATCATTATATCCTCCGGAATAAGGCGAACCTTCCCCTCTGATGATCCTGTTGCCGTCATAAAACAACTGCACTCGGTTAATATAATCGGGTTGAGGATTTTGCGTACTTCTGACGATAGAAGTGATATTCCCCATTTTATCGTAAGTAAAAGCCTCGGCCGCAGCAGTTTTGACGCCGTCCCGAGTATATTGTTGAGAAGCGGTAAGTCTGTTCAGCCCGTCATAAGACAGTCTGAAGTGCGCGCTGTCGTGAGCCGAATAATAGACATCGGCGATATTCCCGTTATAAAGAGGCTCGACACCCTCCGGAAGATCTTCGTTATAATATATCTTCTCGTTCATAAAAGGCTCGTCGATTTCTGTCAACCATCCCCTGATATTATAATCGTACTTACAATCGAACTTTCCGTCGTGCAGCACTTTCCCGACCAACCTTCCGGCTTCGTCATATCGATATTCGGCAATCTTGATTCTTTCGTTCTTGTCAAAAGTCTGATATAACCGGGTTAGCCGTCCGGCATGGTCATATTCATAATCATAGACGATCGTATGGTCATAAGTCGCCTCCGGTTCAAGTATAGCCTTAGCGGGATATATGGAGTAATGCTCTTTCCGCACGGATATAGGCTGCCCGATGAAGTCGTACTTGGTAAAGCTGTAATTGTGGAATCCGGAAACAGAGCAGGCATTGGTCTGAATAACCCTTCCCCGATTATCATAATAAAGGGTCACATGCTCTTTCAGTTCAGGATTATTTAAAAGAGCGATGATCTGTCCGGTCAGTTTACCGGAGGGCCGCTCGATACGTTTACCGAAATCAGGCTTATCGACATAAGTCAAGAACGAATCCGACAACGCTTCAAAAGCATAGCTGTCATAATAGCTGACGATCAAGGGAGTCCGGGATTCATTAAAAGCGGCCGTATTGGTATATCCGAAATTCCCGTCCTGTCCTAAACCGATAAAACGTTCGCAACAAACCGTATCCCGGAATATCACCTCCCAATCTTCCCTACCGGCCGATGAGGGCAGTACCCCCCAGATCACTTCCCGCCCCAGTCCGTCATATTGATAATATTGCCATACCCCGTCTTTTCGGTTGTTCCCGTTTTGTTTCAGAATAAGGCGGTCGGAACGATCATAAACGAAATGCACGGGATCGCAGCCGGGCAACTTTTTCTCGATCACCCTGTCACGACCGTCATAACGATACACGTACCCGTATTTTTTAATTACCTCGGAACTGTTACACCCCCAGCTTGCCGTAGCTGTCAATTCATCGGCTGCCAGAGGCGGCAAAACGATCCGTTTACGCCCCCGGTCATCGTACACGATATACGTATCGTGCGGTTCAGTCCCATTCATTCTTCGTGTCAGGAGCAATTTCCCTTCGAAATCGGTAAAAGTATATACGACTTTCCCATCCTCGTCCGTTGTCCGGGCTACCGACAGTTCACCGGCAGCATACAAACCGCTTCGGATGAGTCTGACATCCTCTCCGTTATCTTCCGCCCGGAACTCAGCACAAGACAGGTCTCCGGAATCCGCATTGACGAGATATTCAGTCTTGACCGATTTCCCGTTATCCCTCCAAGCCGCTCCGGGTCCGTAAGATTCACGAATCCGATTCAAAGAGGAGTTTCCGTAGACACATCCGGAATAATAGTATGCATCCCCGTAATAATTTCGATTTCCGTCAGGTAGCGGCAACGATTCACTGACAGGCCTGTCGAGAATATCATAACCGAAGGTGAAGTGCAGGTCTTTCCCTTGTGGAGAAGCGCCTACCTGCACGGTTTCCGTATGCTTTCCGAAATTATCGTAGTACAACACCTTTTCCCTGAAACTGTTTCCGTCCTCGGTGGTCATGATCCGGTTTTTTACGTAGTGTCTGTTTTTATTCTGCCCTTCTGCCGTACAGACAACTCCCGAGCAGCAGGCAAAAATAAAAATAAGAAAATAATTTCGATTTTTCATGATTTTCCGAACATTTTAGATTTATATATATCAGTCAACGTTTATAATATCTATCCGTCCGAATTTCGGAGTGTTATATTCATTGGTGGATAATGTCTTGGGTACTCCGTTTTCTAAAATATAGGAACGGACGACACGTCCGAATGTATCGTACTCGAAATAAGTCGTCATTCCGTCGGGTTCGGTGATCGAGGTTACTCCGACCAAAATGCGGTGCGTATAAGTATATACCTGCGCTTCGGGAAGTTTCTGCCTGAGAGAGTTGATCGTCTCCATTTCGGTATCGGGAGATGTCATATTTCCGAGCTGTTCTACCCAAGCCTTGTCTTTCCCTAATGCCGAAAGTAATGCATCATAAGTGACATTGACGATTTTTGCTATGGGATATTGGTTGCAATATGACCAAAGGTAGCAAGTATAGGTGCGTCCGTCGGTCGTTACGGAACTTACGTTCCCATAGCTGTCATAAGTATAGCAAAGGCGGTCTTCGTATGCTTGCAGTTCGTCATTCCATGTGCGGGCTTTCAACGGTTTTTGTCCGGAATAAGAACAGGCAGTCATGGTAGAGTCGTTATTGTATATACGCTTGTACCCATATAACGGAGAACTGACAGCCTCGTTTGCGTAGTTGAACCGTTCTATAACCTCTTTTCCGTCACCTGTAGTCGTTTTCATGGCAAGGGGATTCAGGTGAGCGGTAGCATGGAATTGGGTATTCAGTTCCGGACTATCATCGAAGTATTCTTCGGGAAACTCTGTATTCGGCCGGTATATGTACTCTTGGGTAATCGTATTTGCAGCTTCTCCCGTATCGGAGTAACGTGTGATTTTTTCCCGTTTCAGGCGGGTTGTTCCTACTGTCTTTCCCCATCCGCACTCTTTGTACTGTTCTTGATACTTAGATTGATATTCTTCCAAATTGCATACCCGGGTCTTATAGGGACGTGATATGGCAACATAATAAAATTCTTTATCTTTCGGACCTTGGTATCCTGAATATTCATATTCGTGCCTTTCCGCTATTTTGTCATTTTCGAATATCTCCTTTTTTATAAGACGACCGCCATAGTAATACATGTCATCACCGTTATCCGGATCGAAAGGACGGCTGATGTCTTGTCTGATTTGATATCTGGGGTCGAACGGGTCGTTGCGACCTCCGCCGAATATGTTCCAAGAAGGCGTATCGAAAGTGTATTCTGTCCTCGTTTCTGTCGAAGAGGTGACTATCCGTTCCGTTACATACGGATACAATACCGAGCTTCCGTTTCCGAACGTGATGTTCGATACGGGAGCGAAAGCCCATGTCCGCAACCGGCACTCTTCTTGAGTTCCGGTTGTAGGATTTATTTTCAACAGGCGTTGTTCTACGCAATAGTCGCGTTCCGAAAGACCGACTTTAGGAATGCCCCAGCCGTCTCCGGAATATTCGATAGAGCGGGTAGAACGGGCATCAGGGAATTTATAAGCTCTATAATGAAAAAATCGAGTTTTTGACAGTCCATTGTTATTGAAATTCATTTCGGTTATTTTTTGTATGCGTAATCCGCCTGTATAGAAAATCGTATCGGATTTGTGTCCGTCCATATACCGCTCTATGCTTTTCCCGTGTCGGTTTACTTCGTAATCGAAGGTTGTGAATACGCCTTCGGGAGAGAGAATTTGGGTGAGGATTCCCGCTTTCATGTAGGATTCCCTGCATTCTCGGGCATTGCTGCCGAATGTGAAGTAGTGTTCTCCTTTATGATCTTTATAACTGTATCTTCCGTAAGGAGCGTAAATTTCCCGGTCATACCCTTGTGTTTTTTGCCTGCCGTTATAATATCCCCAATGGTCCATGGCATAACTGGCTTCGTCCGGGACATTTTCGGGCTTGAAGTAGTTGAACCGGTAATATTTTTTCTTCGTTTCTCCGGCATCTGTAATAGCGATAGAATCGAGTTTCGTTTTATATGGGCTCGAATTGTACGGGGATACGTAGAACTTTATGCGTTTGATCACCTGTCCGGTTTTGCTTTTCACGATCATCTCTCCGAGATTTCCATGAGTATCCATATTGAAAGTGACAGAGCCGTGATCGAAGTTTATCGTTTTGATTTTTCGTTCTTTTATATAATCTGCATGATACGGACTTTGAACCTTATAAGGCTGATTTCCTGCATAGCTTGAGCCTATGCTCACCGTACCGTCACTGTTGATCGTTCCGTATGATGTTTGGCTTCCTCGTTTTATGATAAGCCGATAACCGTATTTGTCATCTTCCATGGCGACGTAGTTAGAGGGATATTCACCGGATAATATGGGTTTGGCCATAAACCCCGAGTAACTGAATGTTATGGCAGCTTTGGTAGAGCCGGAAGACATTCTTTTACATAGCCACCGTGTGCTATAATCTCCGGTCTTTTCGGTGAGGTTATTATATTCTCCTCCGAATGAGTATGATATGCCGTCTTGGTCGGACATCAAAAATCCGTTTTCTTCAAAGTCGAAAATTCCACTGTTGATTCGTACCGGTTCATAAGGGCAGATAAGAAATTTCGGATATATAGAACGGTTGGAAGTACGGCTGTCATAAATCACCGGGATATAAAATGATCCGCGCTGTTTCGCTAACTTGAAGAAAAAACGGTCGGGCTCGCTGTCGATCTCTTTGTTCTCTATCCGTTTGAAAAATTTTACTTTCTCGTTTTCTTTCATTTTATCGAAAGAGTTTTTTTCCGTAAGGTATTTGCCTGTACGAAAACCTCCATTCGGGGCATCGTCGGGTATTCCGTTTATTTCCCGCATTATCGACGGTTCTGCGTTTAATGTCCATCCGCTTCCTACCCATCCGCTCAATTCCCGCACCTTGAGTCCGCTCGAGTGATAAGATAAGGTTATGGGCAGTTCTATGTCGCCTACTTTTATGGTATATAGCGGGATGGTTATATCGACCAGTCCGGTACAGTAATCGACCGGATAGCTGACATATTTTCGTACGGCCTCCGCTTCGGGCGAAACCGGAACTATTTGCGGCTGTTTGATAATTATCGGATTGTCTGCATTTCCTTTATCAGGGAAGAATATGCATAAAGCGACTGTTAACAGATGCAATGTGCGGGTGATGTGTATTCTTTTCATGGGATAAGTAATTTTATTCAGACCATATTTTTTCTCCTGCCGGTTGTCCGTCGATGATAAATCTTATTACATAGCGTTCGAAGATAGAACCGTTTATCTTTATTTCCTTGCGGTAATAACCTGCCTGCTGTGTCTCTTTGGGATACATTTTCAATAACTGTCCTTGGGCATTGCACAGAGCTATTTCCACATCTGCGCTTTCGGTCAAAGTATATTCCAGAATCAGATCTCCTCCGGCTTTATTGCCGGATAGTTTATATTCGCTTATTTTCGATTTGGGTATGACACTTTCGTTTTCAGAACTGTCTTTTGCGGCAAGTTTCTCTGCTTCTATTTTTTCACGGCGCAACAGGTTTTCCACATCTTCGGGCAGTGTGTAATACTGTTCATCGGGGGGATAGTAGAATGCCGTGCGGAAATGGGGTTCTTCTTTCCCGTTCCGTATCAATTTGTTTTCTATTGTTTCAAAAACAGGATAACGGTATCCTGCGGCATACCAACGGTAGGTGTCGGTGAGTATGACGAGCGTGTCGTTGGCTATCCGGTAATCTATGCTGTCGGGGCGGGAGCGTAGCTTTGCCGTGACCGAATCTTCAGACATATAGCTGCATTCGGGAATCTTTATTTCGGAAACAGATTTGCGCAGGGTGTGTACCCTCAGTATGTTTTCTAATGTATCTTCGCCTATTATCAACATGCCTTCGGCATCGGCTTCTACAATGCTCTTTCCCGATACGGTGAGGTCGATATTATGTTGATATTCACCGACATTGTAAAAATAACTTTCGAAACGGTCTCCGAAACGGAACGGATATTTCACCGATAATTCCGGTAAATATGATTTTTGTATCATCGTGCGGTTTTCCATTCCCGTAATTAACAGGGAGTCTTCTTGCATTTGGTATCTGTAAAAAGTTAAATGCTCATGTCCCGTCAGTAAACTGTCGTTACCGCTGTATCTTAGTTCATATCGCTCTTTTTCTGTCGTGAGATGATCGAAATACCAGATTTTTTTATCTCCTTTTTCTCCGGGATCGAAATAGGAAATGCGCTCTTTTGTGATTTTGTCTCCCGGCCTGGGAGCATTCTCCGATTTGTACAAGGTATTTTGTGCTTTTAGAGA
>NZ_CEWDCG010000166.1:0-6872 GCF_982436375.1 Coprobacter sp.
GACAATCGCCAAATCCGGGAAGTTCGATTCTATCACGGCGGCATGGACTCCTACCCAATCGGGAGATTATATCATGATTACGCTCAACAGTTCCGATAAATTCGTCGAGCTCGAACGACAGGTTGGAGGCGTCCGTACCATCAATAAAAGCCTGCAACCCAATATTCCGGGAGCACGATAACGTATAATTCAACAGAAGCGGGATTTATTTCCCGCTCCTTTTAATATTCACATTTTTAATTTTATGTTATGAAGACAAGACAATTGATTTATTCAAAAAAGAAAGCCGAACATGCCAGATTATCTATTCTGACAAAGTTTTTCTGTTCGATTATGGCATTGATCGCCATTGCAGCGGTAGCCTCCGTATTTTTAGAACCTGAAAGTGCTCAAGCTTCGGTCGGTATATTGACCGGAACATCTTTTGCCTCGATGGCCGTCATCGGAAATATTAAGGATGTTCCCGATATCGATGTCTCCGGATCTGCCATTGCTTATAAAGTTTATTTGGTCGAGTTATCCCAATTAGACGAGAACGCTCAGTTCCCGAAAGCCAACGCATCTCGTGAGGTGACCACCATTCCGTTAGCAGATGGTGAATATATGCACTATTTTGAAGCGCATGATATTCCCACATTCGGCAGTACCGGTGAAAAAGGTGATCTGACGATCGATCCGACCAACACGTTCACCATGATTATGGGAGGAAACCACGACCAGCTGCTCAATTTTATCGAGCAACATGTCGGAGGCAAGTTTATCATTATCTTCCAGGAATGCGAATCGCCCAACAAATATATTATCGGAAATCCGTGCAAGCCGATGATCCTTAAATCCTATGAACTGAAAAACGATAAAGACAGCCGTTCGGTTACTTTTACCTTTGAAAACAAAACCATCCAGCAGCCTAAAAAGTATGTAGGAGATATTGTTACCAAGGCTCCGGCAACACATACCCAAGGGGCAACCGCATTAGCCGTTCAAGCAGGAGTCAATACTTATAAGATTCCGGGAGGCAGTTCCGCTACATACGCCATTGCGACCGTATCGGGCATAACAGCGTCCGATAAAGGCCGAGTGATCACTCTTGAAGGAACAGGCACGGAGAATGCCGCGACGATTGCCGACAATACCACCTTCATTTTGGAAGACGGTGCGACATGGACGGCTAACACCGGCTCTCGGATCTCTTTCCGGATATTGGATGCGACCACTTTGGTAGAGGTGCAGGGGACAAGAGTGCAAACCGCTTAATGTTCGGCTTATGTACAGCTTTAAAGAAAAGAGCAGAATACTTAAAGAGTTACTGAACCCGGCATTCGGAGAATCGGATCTCTCTCTGCTTCGTCGCTTGTCTCCGGAAGATTCGTTGATCGCTACGGCACAGGTTTCTCCATCCCGGAATGCAGAAGCCGTCTTGTTCAGGTTATTGGACTTGACGACACGGGAAGAGATCAGGCTGAACCGCCGGAATCTCGAGCAAAATTCCACTAAAGCGGAGAACGGCGGTGACTCTGTTGTCGAAGTAACGGAAACATCCGGAGAGCAACGGACATCCCCGAAAACCGGAGAAAAAAAAAGCTCCAGAAAGAGCAAGAGTACCCGAATATCCGGTGGAAAAGGCTCTGTGAAGACAAAAACGTCCAAATAGCGACACTCATTTATAACGACCGGGTAAATACTTACCGGGAAATGGCGGTTCTGGACACTGAACTCGAAAATAATCCTACCGATGCCAAGGTGGCGAGAATGGCTGAGCTCAGAATCCGGAACCTCCTTTGTTTTTCCGAACTGCAATTTTTCAATGATACCGGACAGTGGAGAAACAGACACCCGTTTGTCGTGCATCGGTCAGAAAGATGTAAGCTTGAGGAACTCAAGCGGCGAGATCCGGAAGGCTTTCTCCGGAAATATGCCAATTGCAGTTATAATATCAAGCGATACAACTCATTTTTGAAAAAAGACGGCCGGAGTGATCGGCGGGAATCGGACAAAAAAAATCTTATTCGGTATCAGGAGTTGGAGACTATTTTTAAAGATATAATCAGTAATGAAACAGACGATAATCGTTCATAATCTGGGAGAGCTTCCTACAGCTCCGCTCGATGACTTTAACGAGCTTCAGGAGGATTTTAAATTGCCGGATTCGGAAAAACTGGCCAAACTGCAGATGCTTATCCTCACGCGAGGTTTCAAGTACGCTTTCAAAGCGTGGAAAGATCCGGACGGAAAATTGTGGATCATCGATGCCCATCAGCGGAAAAAAGCGTTGACGGCTCTTCGGAAAGCCGGTTTTGAGATACCGGAAATTCCGTATGAGCCTATTTATGCCGAAACGAAAAAAGAGGCGGTAGAGGAGATTGCAGCTTATAACTCCGAATTCGGCCGGAAAAATCCGGATACGCTTCTTTTTAAGAAATACGAGATCGATACGGATACGATGGAGAGGTTCGATCTCGGTTTCCGGCCGGTAACTGTTGAATTGGGAGTAAAGAAAGAAAGTCTTTTTGATGTAAATTCAACGGAAATACAAGAAGATGAGACCGAATTGAATATGCCTTCCGAAGATTCCGGTTACATTTCCAAACCCGGTGATATCTGGTTATTGGGAGAGCACCGGCTGATGTGCGGTGATTGTCGGGAATCGAAGGCGGTAGAGGTTTTGATGAATGGCCGTAAGGCGGATATGTGCCTGACAGACCCTCCTTATAACGTGTCGTATGAGGGTAAGACGGAAGACGAACTGACGATCGATAACGACAGCATGGAGAATGACTTGTTCAGGGTATTCCTCCGACAGGTGTTCACGAATATGTTTGCTGTGTTGAAAGACGGAGCTCCGGCATATATTTTTCATGCCGACAGTGAAGGAGAGAATTTCCGTGCCGCTTTTCGGGAAGCCGGGTTCAAGTTCGCCCAGTGTTGTATCTGGGTGAAGAACAGTATCGTGATGGGCAGGCAAGATTACCAGTGGAAGCATGAGCCTTGTCTGTATGGCTGGAAACCGGGTGCTGCTCATACTTGGTGCGGTGACCGCAGACAGTCTACCGTCTGGAACTTCGACAGGCCGCAGAAAAGCGCCTTGCATCCGACAATGAAACCCATTGCTCTCATGGCTTATCCGATCCGGAACAGTTCAGCTTCCGGAGCTCTGGTGATCGATTTCTTTTCCGGGTCAGGTTCTACCTTGATGGCGTGCCAGCAGATCGACCGGGTCTGCTATGCGATGGAGATCGATCCCCGTTATGCCGATGCGACCGTTTCCCGTTATCGGATGATGTATAAAAACAGTCCGGTGCGCTTGATCCGGGACGGTATCACTCTTTCTGTCGATGATACTTATATACTTCTGAACCGGTAAAACATGGATTATGCGACTCAAATACGGACATTCGGCGCATTGGGCTATTCACCCGAACGCATTGCCAATATACTGGGCCTGAAAGGGACGGAGCGGGAAGAGGTCATCTCCCGGATACGTACCTTCGGAGATCCCTATAATTCGGCTTATCTGTATGGGAATGCGGTAGGGGAGTATAATATTGACGCAGAGTTGGCGAAACAGGCCGAACAGGGAGACATCGACTCTATCGAATCGCTCGAGACCCGGAAAAAAGAACGCACCCATCTGGATTTGAAAAGAAAGTTATTCGGTATATGAAATATTTGGAGATCATAGAAAAGCTGCATCCTGACATTATACACCATTTCCTGAGCACGGGCGAATGTCAGGGTATTCCTGTCGAAGTGCAGCGTTTTCTCAAGCAGATGCAATGGGCGGCCGAGATATATGAGTATGAACGGAACATTACGCGGGCTGCCGGCATGCTGCGCAACCGCATCAAGGCGCAGCAGGGGCTCGATGTGGATGTGCGCACCTGTAAGAGCCGTATTTATTCGGCGATCAACTATTTCTCCATAGATAATAATGTCTCTGTAAAGGTCTGGGAAAATGATTTTGCCGATAAGTATGAAGATCTGGCGCTGCTTGCCATCGATGCCGGAGAGTACAAGACCGCCAAGGCCTGCAAAGATGCCGCTTTGGAATGCCGTCGTCGGGCGTGCGAGGCTGCGGAAAAAGACAGTGCGTGGGCTCCGGTATTCATCATTTCTCCCGAAATCACGCCCGAAGAGCTGGGTTTCTCGAAACGGAGTCTCAAGGAGATCGCCCGGAAGTCGAACGAGGGTTTTTATATCAATTTGATAGAGTCCTTGCCCATCGAGAACGATGAGAAAAAGCGGTTATTGTCTGATGCGAATATTCAAGAAGCGGAATTTACGGAGGAACTGAACGATGAATGATGAAGAAAACAACGGATTCGATCTTGAGTCGTATTATATGAATCTGGTGCAGATACAGGCAAACCTGATCGATGCGAATGTCTTGTTTGCGGAATGGGCACGTGCTACCGGAAAGACGGAGGGAATCACTACGCCCCGCATCATTCGGGTGGCGAGCGATATGCCGGGAGAATTAGGTTTTCTGGTACATTCTACTTATACAGCCCTGTTTACCAACGTATGGCCTAATATACAGGCCTCTTTCAGCCGTCCGATACGAGGGGGACAGCGGCCTATGCTGGAGTACGGTGTCGATTATGTGGTAGGTGAGACGAAGATCCCGTCTCATTTCAGAAAACCTCGTTACCCGATCGCTTATCCCAAGCATTCGATTCTTTTCAGGAATGGTTTTCACTTGCAATTGGTATCGTCCGATCAGCCCGATTCCGTTGCCGGACGTTCCGGAGTACACGCCTTTATCGAGGAGATGAAACACAATAAGGGAGAGAAGCTGAAAACCCGTCTGTTTCCTTCCTTGCGGGGTTCTAACGCCACTATTCGCCGGAGCTCTTATTACCAAGGTATTACCGGTGTGTCGGATACCGCCCGTGTCGATCTCGGAGAGGATAACTGGTTCGAGGATTATGAGAAAAACATGAACCGGAATCTTGTCGAGGAAATAGCGACGGCGGCCTTACACGTTAACCGGTATCTGTTCGAGTTGTACCATACCGAACGGTTGCTCCGGCAGGAAAAGAATCCCGTCGCACTCGAGAAACTCCGGTTGATGCAGGAGAAGCAAAAACGTATGTTGGCTCTTTGGCAGCCCCGTCTGGCCGATATGCGGCGGAACGCCACCTATTATATTCGTGCCAGCTCGTTCGCCAATAAGGAGATATTGGGAGCGAAATTTTTCAAGACACAATATGAGTCGCTCGACATCGACGAGTTTCTGACAGCGATTTGCGCCATTCGCAAGAAAGCGGTCGTGAACCGTTTTTTTGCCACATACGCTCCGAGAAAACACCAGTATTCCGGAGACCAGAGCTACAAATACGCCTCTATCCTGAAACTCGATCTGAAGGAACATTTCCGGTTGACGGCTTTCTATCTCAAGCAATATAATCCGGACGATGAAATACTGCTCGGCTATGATCCCGGCCACTTCTCCAGCCTTATCGTGGCTCAGGAGAAGAAAAACGGTTCTGAACTCCGGGTGATAAAAGAATTTACCTGTTATTTCCCTTACCAGCAGCCCGAACTGGCTCAATCGTTTTACGAATTTTTCGGCAGTGACGCCCGAAATAAGCATATCAAACTCTACTATGACCGGGCGGGGAACAAACGGCGGGAAGAACTGGAACAGATAACGACCGATGCCCGGATATTGAAACGGGAGCTGGAGTCTTTCGGTTTCGACGTCGAGCTGATGAACGAGGGACAGCGCACCATTTACTACTGGCAGCAATTCAAACTGTTATGGTTAGTATTCGGAGAGCAGACAAACGCTTTCCCTCATGTGCGTATCTGCGAGAATGAATGCAAGAATCTCTGTTCGGCGATTATGCTTTCTCCCCTGAAAAAGACAGAGGGACGCATCGAGCTGGACAAGACCAGCGAAAAGAAAGTCCCGTTGAAACACCAGGCGGGGCTCACGACACAACTCCCTTCCGCCCTTATTTATTTGCTGTACGGTCTGTATGGCGACCGGTTATCATCCGATTTCATGAACATTCCCGATGACTTGCCCGATAATATTATGTTATAATGCGTATATTTGTAGTCCCCTCTAATTATAGAATTAAAATATGAATCCTTTATAAGAGGATGTAATTCGTAAATAATCGAATTTCGGCATCTATACCGATGGGGGCATTCTTTTATAGAGGATTCTCCATTTTATATAATATGGATAATAATGAAGAAGAAGTAACACTCCCTAAGCCGATAAGTGATGGAGGCTTAACAACCCTTGGTGATGATTTGGACTTAACAACCCTTGTAAATAATGGTTTGGATCAAACGACAACTTAACGGACAAATCAAAACAAGTAAAAAAGAAAGAACCAGTCCCCAAAATATTGACAAGATGGATGTATTAAAAAGTCTGGCTCTTTCTTCATTAATTTCTATTTGCCGATCTATATTATTTTGAAGATTTAATAACTCCATACATATAATATCTTTTTTCAGGTCTTTTGTATCTTTCTTTTTAAATGCTTGCACAAATGCATCTATTTGTGCATTTCTTAAATCTCTTCCTGGAGGGAAATAATCATGAGGCTTTATGATTTTGTATAAATGGTATAATGCAATTAGTATCGATATTAACATTATTATACAGCCACATAATAAAGGGGAGTTAAATTTATAATTGAAGTTGCTAAATATATATCCTAAAAGTGCGCTTGCAAAAGTAAAATATAATCCGAGCAATATATAACTTCTTTCTGTTATTTGTCTATCTGTTTGAATACAATATTGAAGCCGTTTTTCTCCTATTTCATAATAAAATAATACTGTATCACGATCAATTAATTCACGTGTTTCTTCCGAAATTTCAAATTGCTTTTTTTCTTGTTTTTGTTTTT
>NZ_CEWDCG010000167.1:0-6865 GCF_982436375.1 Coprobacter sp.
GTCTTATATGTGTAAATAAAGGCCGAACAGGATATTTATTTTATAGAGATTTTCCTTTTTACATCTATTTTAATAAAAATGTAATAAATATTATCTCTGTTTTTTAATACTATATCTTCTAAATTTGAGATATGAAACAGTTACCAAACTATCTTATTCGGTCATGAAAAAACTATATTCTTTATGTCTCCTCTGTTGTCTTGTAGGAATTTTACAGGCACAAACTAAAATTCGCTATTATTATGATGCTTCAGGAAATCGTATTAAAAGAGAGATTGTATTAAGTCGGGTTCAAAACCGGGCATTGGCCGATCCGGAAGATGAGAAACCTTTATCTGAAAAATTTGCCGGGCAGACCGTTCGTTTTTACCCTAATCCGACCAAGGGACAAATAACGATTGCCATTTCCGGTAATACGGAAGAACTATCGGGAGATGTGAAAATTTTTACCATGAACGGAAAATGTATTGCCACCCGAAAAATCGTTTCGTCAAAAGTCTATTTTGACCTTAGCAATCAACCGGCCGGAAATTACATCCTGAAAATGACATTAAATGGAAAATCTGCAACCTGGAAAATTATAAAAGAATAACTTATTATTATCACATACACATGCGCACATCGTTAACCTTATTTTTGTTGTGTCTTGCATTCGGAATTTATGCACAGACTTTAGGAGGATCATATCCTCAACCGATTCGAAATTCGGATACGGCAGTGATAAAACATGTCGATTGGGTACAAGATCCGGAGATTTTGCCGGACTCGACGTTAGAACAATTGATGCGGGATATTCAGGCTTACAAAGAGCCGGAAATGAAAAACGTGTCGACAGCCATAAGTCCTTTATATACTCCCGGAGAGATCACTGTTCATACTTCGGTCAGTCCTTTAGGCTCGACGATCTGCGAGGTCCCTATCGGATTGCCGAAAGGACGAGGAGAATGCGCTCCGGAAATTTCATTATGTTATACACAATTCAGCGGTGACGGAGTTTTGGGATGGGGATGGGGATTACAAGGATTCTCATCCATAAACAGTGTCGATTTCAATAGATATTACAATGATAAGACCGCCCCTGCTGTGACCGATGCTTCGGCTGCATTTCAACTTGACGGATCTCAGCTTGTCGAACAGTCGTCCGGGTGGTATCGTACCGAAAAAGGAAATATCAAGGTAAAATGTCTTACGCAAGGGGACAAAATCGTGTCGTTTACCGTATTTCGTCCTGACGGTTCGCAATCGCTTTATAAGCCGGTTGTTAATGACGGATTGGAGTATCCTTTATCGAGAGTGACCGATGTTGCCGGCAATCATATCGATTATACTTACGAGTATAAATACGGGCATCATTACTTGCTTTCCGTTTCGTATGGAGGCAGAGGTACGGTCGATAATCCCGGACATTTTGTCCATGTAGATTTTATTTATGGGGAGCATCGACAAGATATTCCTTTATCTTATACGGCAGGCATTGAAAAGAAAGAACCTCGTTTATTGCAGGGAATCATGATAAAACTCGACACCAATATCGTGAAGATTTATTCAATGTCCTACAAAAATACGACACCCTCTTTGTTAAGCGAAATTAATTGCTTGGCCGGTTCGAAAACTCGCCTTGCCCCCTTGCGTTTTGCCTATGCTTCCGGTAATCAGGGAGGTATTAGACAATATACGTCGAGTATTTCTTTATACTATCCCGATATGAAAGATTTGGTTGTTCGTTCCGGTAAGTTGTCATACGGTAGTGATGATGATGGGATCATCTCGTATCCCGATCCCGGACTATACCGAAATCCGCAAGAAGAATATTATTATGTCGCGCTTGATCCGAGTCATAAATTGAACCTTTATCCGGGCATCGGATCGAATTCGGCTTATGCTCTTGAGCTTCAAGTTGAAGCAGGATTCAATTCTGCTTTTTGCGCCAATATCGACTATGTCCCGGGTGACGAGATCGTACGTATCAATAGCGGAGTGATGTTGGGAAAGGATGTGGTTCGCATCGCAGCCTATGCTCCGGCCTATATGAATACCGGAGTGGATCTGAAAGAAGATGTTTATTATTTTACGGGAGATGCGATAAAAAAGAAAGATACCTATTCATTCTGTCCTAAAACCTATTTGAGCGGAGATTTTACAGGGGACGGAAAGGATGAGATATTTGCGGTTTCGATGAATGCCCCGTTAGATATGGCTCAGCATAGATCCGTATGTTATCTGTTCGATTTGGATCAGATATTATCACCTGTGTTTCAAAGACCCGTGTTTAATTACAATATGGGCGCTGATATGGTGACGGTAGTCGATTTCGACGGAGATGGCAAAGCCGATATTTGTCATATTCATCCCGCAGGTTTCGATATCTATACATTTGTTCCTGTAAATGGAGATTGGCAATTAAACAAGATATACTCCGATAACCGGATATCGAATTCTTTTTTGTCGGATAAGCGAATGCTGCTGTCCGATGTAAACGGTGATGCTAAAACCGATTTTATCATTTCCCCGGAATTCGTTCGTACCCGGACCGAATACGTCCCTGTCTATTCTCCGAGAGAATGTCCTGTATGTCATGGGCATGATTTCGGATATGAAGGATTTAATTCCATGACCGGTTTGCCGGATGTATGGTGTTATACCTGTGAACAATATATACAGCCCGGTTATACCTGTGTGGAATGCGGGGCTGGATTAACATCCGATTTTACTTGCCCGGATCATGGCAGTCATGTAAATTATACGTGGCGGACCGAGGATACTCAGTGGCAGGTGTTGTTTTCTACCGGTACGGAGTATAAGTTGGAATCCATACCGGGTTTCCCCGTAGAGAAAAGCGATAATCTGCTTATGCAAGATATGGACAATGACGGGATTCTCGATATTGTGTGTCAAAAGGAGAATAAAGAGGTCAAAATATATCCGGTAAGAAATAACGTCATTGTTTATGAACCGAATAATATCGTCACCGCGACCTTATCCAATCCGGCGATATTAGTCCCCGCTACCGTGATGCAGGCTACTAATCATTTGTTTTTGTACGGGTTGTATAAGAATGAAGTGTATAAGATCAATTACGGAATAGATCAGTCACAATCCCGTTTACTTTCTGCCGCTTATACCAGTACCGGCAACGAGATTCGTTTTTCTTATCAAAAAATGAATAGCGGTTACAATTATAAGATCGGACAAGGAGCGGTTTTCCCTTATATCGATTTTACTGCGCCGATATGGATAACCACGGCAAAAGACGGTTATAGCGGAGGAACGCTTTTCGAATCGTTGCAATTCAGTTATGAAGGAGGTATATCTCATGTGCAGGGGCTGGGTTTCAGAGGATTTAAAACCGTCAATACGATCGACGGGCTGCGGTCCTGGTATGGTAAAAAGATTTTCGATCCAACCCGTTACGGTATCTTGCTGAAAAAAGAGACCGAGCAGACCGTATCCGATTTTGAATATGATTTTGTGTTGCATGACGATAAGACCGTGAAATCGTTATTGTTGAGGAAAACAGAAAAAGATCTTTTAAACGATAATACTCATATTACGACATATACCTATGACGATAAGGAAAATCCGATAAAAGAGGTGGTCGATTACGGGGACGATCTGAGAACCACGATCGAAAATACTTATCAGAATATCGATACGGAGAGTAAATATTATACCGGATTGTTGAAAACCCGTACTACAACATATTCAGCTCCCGGTCAAACGGATTTACGAACATCAGAAAGTTATGAATATGATGATTATCAAAATCTCATGTATAAATCGGTAGTTAAAGGAGAGTCGTCTCCTGTGTCGGAAGAAAATTATACGTATGATGAGGATCAGAATATGATAGCATACGATATACAAAGTTATAGCTCTATGTATCAAATAACTTTCTATGAATACGATGCTTATGGAAGACCTGTTAAAAAGACCGATCCTATGAATTTGATTACACAGTGGCAGTATGATATTTACGGTAATATGGTTCGGGAAACCAATCCCGAAGGGCTGCATACATATTATGAATATGACGGTTTGGGACGTACCTTAAGAACTGTTTATCCCGACAGTACCGAGACGGTCGTTACTTATGCGTGGGCCTCGGGACCGGAGTCGGCATTGACCGAGATAACGACAACCCATACGGGTAAACCGACGGAGAAACTGTTTCAGGACGCTTTAGGCCGGGAAGTCCGCAAAGGAGCGCAACGTTTTGACGGACACTATCTCTTTACCGATAAAGTGTATAATCAGCACGGTTTGCTCGAAAAGGAATCGTTGCCTTTTCGTTCTCAGAGTCCCTCGGCGTGGAATCAGATGACGTATGACTTTCATGATCGGCTTGTCCGTACCGATTATGCTTCGGGACGTACCGATGTGTATGATTACGGGCAGAATACCGTTACCGAGACCAAAAAGGGAATAACGGTTTCAAAGACGTGCGATGCAGTCGGTAGAGTGATTCGGGTTTCAGATATGGCGGGAGATATACAATATACATTGCGTCCCGATGGTCAGCCCGAATCGATTACAGCGCCGGGTAACATAACTACCACATTCACCTATAATGTGTACGGACAGAAAATCGGAATGTCCGATCCGAGTGCCGGTACGATCGAGTGGAGATACGGTCCTTTTGGAAATCAGACTTATAAAAAAGATGCGAATGGGGTCGAGACCCGAACTTTGTATGATTCTTACGGGCGAAAAGACTCGATTCATATCTCCAAAGACAATAAAGAGTTGCGTACCGTCAAGTTCGGTTATGACAATTATAACCGTTTATCGCAAGTTGTCGAAAATACCGGTTCGCGTTTTTATAAGTACGACCGGTATGGCCGCTTATCGGAAGATATACAGTATATCGATGATTATTTTAGTTTAGAACGCAAGTATGCTTATAATGAGTTGGGGCAGATAAGTTGGATAAATTATTACGGTTATTTGCCGTGTACGATAGGGAGAGTGCATTACACATATGCCAATGGGCATAAGACCGAGATCAAAGTCGATGCTTCTGCTCCGGCATGGAAGCTTGTTGCCGAGAATGATATGGGATTGCCCGTGTCGATAGAGACGGGACCGCTGACCCGGACTTTTGAATACGACCGGTACGGATTTCCGTTAAAACGTACCGTAACCTGCGGTGATCGGATTATTCAGGATATGAGTACCCGATTCGATTCTCATACCGGAAATCTGACCTGGCGGCAAGATAATACGCGGAATATCCGGGAAGATTTTTCTTATGATGCCTTGAACCGTCTCACAGGATTTAACGGCAAGACGATAACTTATGACGGAAAGGGAAACATCACCGACCATTCCGGAGTCGGGTCTTTCGAATATGCCGAAGACCGTCCTTATGCGATAGAGTATATTACGCCTTACGGAGATTATGTTCCGGAGGCTGCACAAGAAATTACCTATAATGAATTGTTGCGCCCTCAGAAGATACTCGAAGGGGATATAGAAACTTCATTCCAGTATGATTATGACGGAAACTTTAATTAAGAAATAATCGAAGGAACAAATTCTCTCGGGAAAGAATTTTTTAGAGAGCATTTTTCATGGGATAATAAATATGAGGAGCTGAACGGTTATCATTTTGGCGGAGTGCTGTATCTCGACGGAGATGTCTTTTCGGCGACCACCGCTTGGTGTACGTCACCGATAGGGGGAGAAAATGAGTGGGAATATCTCTATATATGTCGTGATTATATGGGTAGCATTACCCATATTATAGACAAATCCGGAAATGTATTGCAAGAGTTGAGTTACGATCCGTGGGGACGTTTCCGCGATCCCGATACGCAGGAACTGTATGCTCCGGGAGAAACGCCCGAATTGCTTTTGTTGCGGGGGTATTGCGGACATAAACATGTTGAGTATCACGGATTGATACACATGAGTGCTCGGCTGTATGATCCGGTAATAGGACGCTTTCTCAGCCCCGATCCCTATGTGCAGATGCCGGATTTCAGCCAAAATTTTAACCGTTACACCTATTGCTTGAACAATCCGTTGGTTTATAAAGATGAGAATGGAGAGTTTATTATAGCATTTTTTTCTCATTTTATAAAAGGTTTAGTCAAAAAACAGAATCCTTTTAAAACAGGTTGGCAGGGAGTTAAGAATGAATATATGCTTCTAAAGGGTTTGTTTTCCGGAGGAAGCCAACGGACAAAGAGCCGTTTCACTCGGGAACTTCCGCAAACAGCTGCCGGCTTTTGGGCATCTTATTTTAGTAATTTATTTGGTTTTACTCGTAAAGTAAGTAGTTGGGGCGGGGCGACTGTTTCGCAATTAGAACCGGCATTCTTACAAGGAAGCAAAGCATTTACATTGGGTTCGTATATTATGGGAGGCAGTAGTATTGAAGCCGATCCCAATAACGTCATCTTTCAGCATGAGTACGGGCACTATTTGCAGAGCCAGGAGATGGGATGGAGTTACCTGTTCAAGGTCGCTATTCCGAGTTTGAAAAGTGCTGCGGGAGATGGGATGCATTGCTTTTTTAAGACGGAGCAAGATGCCAATATGCGGTCGTTAATTTATCTGAGTGAAAATGTTGAGGGATTTTATCGAAGTGAAGATGTAGATTATAATAATAAAGGATGGGACTTTTGGAAAAATTCATTAGATCCAGAGCAAAAGCAGGTAAGAGGTCGTTATTATGATGTAAGAGATGCTTCCGTTCGTTCTGATTTGATAAAGAGTTTGAGTTTGACAGGAGGTTTATGGTATATAAAATAAAGTTGTTATGAGAAAATTAATTTATGTGGTATCGATAATATTTCTATTCGGGAATTTTTCATGTGGGAAGGTTTTAACACGAGAAGTGACGATTTATAATGATATAGAT
>NZ_CEWDCG010000168.1:0-6864 GCF_982436375.1 Coprobacter sp.
TTCTATTATTAATATTAATTATTTATTTTGTTGGTCCAACGCAACGTTCAGTTTCAAGACATTTACTTTTGCCGTTCCGAAAAGTCCTAATAATGGAGCTTCGGTATTTTCCTCTACAATTTTACGGACCTTATCTTCTTGCATACCCCGAGCTTTTGCTACTCGTTTTATTTGCACTTCTGCACTTTGCGGTGTTATGTGAGGATCAAGTCCCGAACCACTGGCTGTTACCATTTCTGCAGGTACTTCATTCCGTTTTAAATAAGGGTGATGCACCAAAAAAGTATCAATACGTACTTCTACGTCTTCGAGATATTCGGGATTTGTAGGACCTTTATTACTTCCGGCAGACGCATCTGCTGTATAATCGGCAGCAGAAGGACGTCCCCAAAAGTAAATATCCTTAGTAAATTTTTGTCCGACATTCGCCGCTCCAACGACTTTTCCATCCAACGTCACAACTTCGGCATTTCCGTTTCCCGGTCCTGCTACTTTGGCAAAAGCCCATAAAACGAAGATGTAGCATAAAGAAAAGAATACACAGAATACCAGCGTTATCTTTATCGATTTCCAAACTATTGATTTCATCTCTATCATTATTATTTAAAAGAATAAACTTACAAACATATCTATCAATTTAATTCCTATAAAAGGCACGATAATACCTCCAAGTCCGTATATCAACAGATTTCTGCGAAGAAGAGCGGATGCCCCTATCGGCTTATACGTTACACCCTTCAAAGCCAGAGGAATTAACGCCGGAATAATCAATGCATTGAATATCACTGCCGAGAGGATAGCCGTTTCAGGACTATGCAGATTCATTATATTTAACGCTGCAAGTTGCGGAATGGCAATCATGAACAGAGCCGGGACAATTGCAAAATATTTTGCCACATCATTCGCAATAGAGAAAGTTGTCAAAGTTCCACGTGTCATCAACAACTGTTTTCCTATCTCCACGATTTCTATCAATTTTGTAGGGTCGTTGTCCAAATCTACCATATTACCGGCTTCTTTAGCAGCTTGTGTCCCACTATTCATAGCAACACCGACATTAGCCTGTGCCAGAGCAGGAGCGTCATTTGTTCCGTCTCCCATCATTGCAACCAACTTGCCGCTGTTTTGCTCTTTCTTGATATATTCCATCTTATCTTCCGGTTTAGCTTCTGCAATATAATCATCAACTCCGGCTTTTGCTGCAATATATTTAGCTGTAAGAGGATTATCCCCGGTCACCATAACGGTCTTCACTCCCATTTTACGCAGACGTTCAAAACGTTCTTGTATTCCCGGCTTAATAATATCTTGCAACTCAATAACTCCTACTACTTTGCGATCTACACTGACAACCAAAGGAGTTCCCCCGTTACTTGAAATCACATTGACCAATTCTTCGGCATCTTTCGGGAATGTATATCCGGCTTGAGTAGTAATCGTACGGATTGCATCAAAAGAACCCTTTCTGATCTGCATACCGTCTTTCATATCTACTCCTGAACACTTTGTTTCGGCAGTAAACCGGATCATCCGTTCTACCATCATACCTTGTCTTGAAGCATTTACATCAAGCCCTTTACCTAACTCAACGATAGATTTACCTTCCGGTGTTTCATCAGAAAGTGAAGAGAGCACACACCATGAAACAAATGTTTTAAAATCTACCGAAGCATCTGTACAATACATTTTCGTCGCTTTCCGGTTACCGATCGTTATCGTACCCGTTTTATCCAAAAGTAATGTGTCTATATCACCGGCAGTCTCAACAGCTTTACCCGATTTCGTAATCACATTAGCCCGCAAAGCACGATCCATACCGGCTATACCAATTGCAGAAAGCAATCCTCCGATCGTCGTAGGGATAAGACAGACAAACAGTGCGATAAGTGATCCGACTGCAATTGTAGCACCGCTATAATCTGCAAACGGTTTTAAGGTTACACAAACAATCACAAAAACAAGAGTAAATCCTGCCAACAATATAGTCAAAGCTATTTCATTCGGTGTTTTTTTACGAGAAGCCCCCTCAACAAGGGCAATCATCTTATCCAAAAAACTTTCACCGGGACGACTCGTCACCAAAACTTTTATAACATCGGAAAGGACCTTAGTACCGCCTGTTACAGAACTCTTATCTCCTCCGGCTTCACGAATGACTGGGGCACTTTCTCCAGTTATTGCACTCTCATCGATAGAAGCCAAACCTTCGATAATTTCCCCGTCTGCCGGAATAACATCTCCGGCTTCGCACAAAAAGATATCTCCTTTTTTCAATTCAGAACTCGGTACGACTTTAATTTTATCTCCAGACAACCTCTTTGCCGGAGTTTTCTCTCTTGTCTTTCTCAAACTATCGGCTTGAGCTTTCCCCCTTGCTTCGGCTATCGCTTCTGCAAAATTGGCAAACAGTAAAGTCACAAACAAGATTATAAATAAAGTCATGTTATACCCAAATGAACCCTGAGTAGGATCAACTAACGAATAGAACGTTATAGGCAACATTAATAGCGTAACGACTTCGACAGTGAACATGATCGGATTTTTAATCATCATGCGCGGATCGAGTTTTACGAACGATTGTTTTATACTTGCTAAAACCTGCTCTTTCTGAAAGAGCGAAGTTGAAATATTCTTTTTCATCTCAGACTCTTAATTAAATATATAAACTTAAATGTTCGGCAATAGTACTTAATGCGTGAACCGGGAAGAAAGACAGTGCTGCAACGATAAAGATAACGGCAAATGTCATAGCGCCGAATGTTGCAGTATCGGTTTTTAACGTTCCGGCACTTTCCGGAATATATTTCTTTTCAGCAAGCAATCCGGCAATTGCAACCTGTCCGACTATCGGAATAAAACGAGAAAGAATCAATACGATACCACAGGTATAGTTCCAGAACATCGTGTTATCTCCTAATCCTTCGAATCCTGAACCGTTATTGGCTGCACAAGAAGTATATTCGTACAACATTTCACTCAACCCATGGAAAGACGGGTTATTCAACCAACCTCCTTCCGATTCTACAAAAGCCGGATTATGAACATATAAATAAGATGCTAAAGCTGTTCCTACCAGAATAACGAACGGATGAAGTAAAGCCACGATCGTTGCGATTTTCATTTCTTTGGCTTCGACTTTCTTTCCTAAAAATTCAGGAGTACGCCCTACCATAAGACCACTGATGAAGACTGCAATGATAATAAATACATAATAGTTCATAAAACCGACGCCGACTCCACCGAACCAAGTGTTGATCTGCATATTCAACATCTCGATCAATCCGCTCAACGGCATCGTACTGTCATGCATACCGTTTACCGAACCATTCGATGTTACAGTTGTGGTAACGCTCCAGAATGCTGTTCCGGCAGCACCCAAACGAACTTCCTTACCTTCCATAGCACCATTTTCCTGGGCTATTCCCATGTTATCGATTGCAGGATTCCCATTCATTTCGTAATAGGTATTAATACCTACCCCGACAATATAAGCAAAGAACATTACGGCAAAAATACTTGCTCCGAACTTTTTCCGTTTCAGATAAAATCCTAAAGCCCATATCATAGCCATCGGAATAATCAATATCGAACAACATTCGAAAATATTGGTCAAGAATGTCGGATTTTCCAACGGATGAGAGGAATTCACTCCGAAATATCCACCTCCATTAGTACCCAATTGCTTAATAGGAACAATTGCTGCGGCAGGTCCTTGCGAAACCATTTGTGTTCCGCCTTCTAATGTATTTACCTCCATTTTTCCGTCAAATCCCATCGGTGTTCCTTCAAGAATCAAAACAAAACCGACAAGTAAGGAAAGAGGTAATAAAATACGTGTACAACTACGTACCAAGAAATACCAGAAGTTCCCGATTGTTTTTGTCGTTTTTGCTGCCATCGCTTTCATTATTCCTGCCATTGCCGCCATACCGGTTGCCGCAGTTATAAATTGGAAAAGCATAATGACAAACAATTGTGTGAAATAAGTCAAACCGCTCTCTCCGCTATAATGCTGAAGATTACAATTTACCATGAAACTGATACATGTATTGAATGCCTGATCAGCCGTCTGGTTAGCATTCCCGTCCGGATTTAACGGCAGCCAATGCTGGGTACACAACAATATCATTCCCCAGAAAAACCAAACTAAATTTAAAACCAATAATGCTTTCAGGAATTGTTTCCAGTTCATTTCTTCTTTCGGATCAACCCCTACCAGCTTATAAATAAAATTTTCTACAGGAGTAAAGAAATCCCAACGACTTTTTTCTCCTTTATATACTTTTGCAATATGTTTCCCCAGCGGATAACTAAATACCAGCAAAATCACAATTTGCAAAACAGATCCTAATATTTCCGTATTCATTTCTATTAACTGTTACGAATTTTAAAACTTTTCGGGATTGACTAGCACATACATCAAATACCCGAACAAAACCAAACTAATAATAAATAAAATTGTGTACATAAAAACTCCTTTCTTTTCAGATTTTCTCAAACCAATCTATACACTTTAAAAAGAGCCAAAAACATGCAGCTCCACTTAAACACATAATAATAAATGATAGCACTTCATTCATATTGTCATTCTTTTTAATTAAACATGCCAGCTTTATAGCGAATGATGTGCCAAAATGGGAAGCAAAATACTACTATACTAAAAATGAACACTTTATATAATTAGGCTATTATAATAAACGGGGTGCAGCCTTTTCATTTTGAAAAGGCTGCACCCCGTTTTGAAAAATGTAATTTCACTCTATAACCCGTACTCTTCTATCTTGCGATAAAGGGTAGTCAACCCGATTTTAAGTAATCGAGCCGCTTCGGTTTTATTTCCTTTAGTATATTCGAGAACACGAATAATATGTAGCTTTTCTATTGACGCCAACTCAAAATCAGAACATGAACTACTTCCGATACTCTTGTTTTCACTTATCTGTTGAATATCAATAGGAAGGTCTGTCGATGTCAGAATCTCCCCATTACAAACAATCATACTACGTTCTATTACATTCCTTAATTCCCGTACATTTCCCTTCCATGTGTACCGACACAACACCTCATAAAAAGAAGAGTCGATCTTCGGAATCGACATACGTAGTTTCTCAGCGAATGATCGTATAAAACTATCTGCCAATAAAGGAATATCTTCGGGATGTTCTCTTAATGCAGGTAACTGTATCCGAAAAACCGACAGCCTGTAAAAGAGATCTTCCCTAAAACTTCCGTTTTCGATTTCTTGTACCAAATCCCTGTTGGTTGCAGCGATGACCCGGACGTTTACTTTCGTCGGCTTCGTTTCCCCAATCTTTATATATTCTCCTGATTCTAAAATACGAAGTAATTTTGCCTGAAGATCATATGCCATCTCTCCGATCTCATCTAAAAAGATAGTACCATTATCAGCCTCTTCAAATAAACCTTTTTTATCCTTTAATGCACCGGTAAAAGCTCCAGCTTTATACCCGAACATTTCACTTTCCAATAATTCTTTACTAAAAGCGGAACAATTGACTGCAACAAAAGACTTCTTATTTCTCAAGCTATTTTTATGTATTGCTTGAGCAAACACTTCTTTTCCCGTTCCGGTCTCTCCGGTCAACAATACCGGAACATCGGTCATACTTACTCTCTTCGCCAAAGATACCGCATCTGAAAGCAAACAGGAACTTCCGATAATAGAGTCAAACGAATATTGTCTCTCATCCATTCGGTCTTCTTTATTTACCGACTTATTTTTAGCAGCTTTTTCCGAAGCTTGACTCAATAAAGGTATAATCCGGTTATTATCATCCCCTTTGGTTATATAATCGAATGCACCGTTTTTAATCGCCTGTACACCATCAGAAATATTACCATGTGCCGTCAACAATATCACCTCCGACATAGGAAACTCTTTTTTCAGACGGACAACAAAGTCTACGCCATTCCCATCAGGAAGAAAAACATCACACAACACGACGTCCGGGACAGCTCTTTTCATTTCGGATAAAGCTGTTTTGCAGTCGGCAGCCTGATAAATTTCATAACCTTCTAATTCGAGCATTCTTGCCAATAGCTTCCGTATCTGGTCTTCATCATCGACAATCAAAATCTTACTCATCTTCATAAAATTATCTTACAGACTGTTTAAAATTTTCCGATAAAACAGATTTAATAAGGTTATTTTTACATTTTCACTTGTCAGATAACCCATTATCATCCTTAAAAGAAACACACAAACCTGCCCTGAGTAAAATTTAGACGACAGGTTCTTAACCGGCAAATATATCATATATTTATCTTACTCCCAAATAAACTATTCTATCCGGGAATATTGACAATCTTCCAAATTCGCCAAACAAGCCACAAAAAAAACGCTCCGAAAACGGAGCGTTTTTCTGTATATGCTGTAAATATTATTCAGCACTTTCTGCAGGAGCAGCTTCAGCAGCAGGAGTCTCTTCGACCGGAGCTTCTTCTGTCGCAGCCGCAGCAGCCTCTGCCTCAGCAGCAGCCTTTTCAGCTTTTTTCTTAGCGACAACCTCAGCAATAGCCTTATTAACTTCTTTTTCTGCTTCAAGGCGTTTCTTTGCATCAGCCTGTTTAGCATCGGCAAGCTTAGCCTTTATAGCTTCAACAGCATTTTGTTTGTTTTTCAACCAGGCTTGGAAACGGGTTTCAGCTTCTTCTAAAGAGAATGCACCTTTTTTGACACCGCCTAACAAGTGTTTTTTCATCAACACGCCTTGTGCAGACAAGATATTACGAGTTGTATCGGTGGGTTGAGCACCGGTTTGAAGCCAATACAAAGCTCTTTCGAAATCCAAATTTATTGTAGCAGGATTAGTGTTCGGATTATAAGAACCTATCCTTTCAATA
>NZ_CEWDCG010000169.1:0-6820 GCF_982436375.1 Coprobacter sp.
TGATAAGTCAGAATAGCAATACGCCCTCCGGGTTTTAATAACTCGGCTGCTTGTGTCAGCATTTTACGGAGGCTGTCCATTTCGTGGTTTACTTCGATGCGTAAAGCTTGGAATAATTGAGCCAATTCTTTTTTTTCTTGTTTCCGGTTTATGAACGGATGTATTATCTCTAAGAGATTTTCAATATTCGTTATTTTTCCTCCTGTTCTTTTTTGGACAATTGCTGCAGCTATTTTCCGGGCGGTTTTTAATTCTCCGTAAAGGTAAAATATGTCCGATAGTTTTTCTTCATCATAATTATTTAAAATATCAATGGCAGAAATTCCTGCCCGATTGTTCATCCGCATATCCAATTTCCCGCCGAACCGAAAAGAAAAGCCTCGCTCAGAATCGTCGAAATGATGAAATGAAACACCTAAATCTGCTAATAGTCCATCGATTTTTTCGACATTGTAATAATGCATGAAATTCTTAAGAAAACGGAAATTGCTACGGACAAAAGTGAACCGGCTGTCGTGTAAGATATTCTGCTCTGCATCGGCATCTTGGTCAAATCCGTATAGGTGTCCGTCATCGTCCAAGCAGTTTAGTATCGCTTTAGAATGTCCTCCTCCTCCGAACGTAACATCGACATATGTTCCGCTCGGTCGGATATTCAATCCTTCGATACATTCATTGAGTAATGCAGGTATGTGATATACAGTGCTTTGCATAAGTTCTTGATTGCCGATAAATATGAAATAGTTTTTAGACGATAAAGGTATAAATAATTATTTATAGGAGCTTTATTTTTTTATCAAAAGTTATCAACAAAATATGGCTTTGCAAGGGTTTGTCGGATAGTGGGTTATTGTAATGTTAAACAATATGTGAAAATTGTTTTTTTTGATGTAAAATCTTCGGAAAAAACGGTATTCGATATTGAAAATTTTAAGAGATAAGGAATAAAAATTAAAAAAATAAGAATGAAGCTCAAGGGAGTTAAAGAAATATATGCTATTTTTGTTTCTCTTTTTATGGATAAAATGGAAAAGGAAGAGCCTATACAGATTGATATTGAAAAGGTTATTAAGAAAAAAGCTCCTGAGGTCGGGAAAAAAATTCCCGGATTTGTATATCGTTTTTTAGAAAAAACGATTTGTCAGGAGCGGATGAATTATATTCTGCGGGAATATGCCGATTGTAAAGGCGTTGATTTTGCAGATGCTTTGTTGTCGGAGTTGAATGTAAAGGTGAAGTTGGAGGGAGAGGAGAATATTCCTGCAGAAGGTAAATTTACGTTTGCATCGAATCATCCTTTGGGGGGCTTGGACGGTGTTTCTTTGGTATCTGTGTTCGGGAAAAAATACAATTCTCATATTAAGGTTCAGGTAAATGATCTGTTGATGAATGTAGCACCTTTAGCTCCTGTGTTTTTGCCGATAAACAAGCATGGACGTCAGGCGAAAGATGCAGCCGATGTATTGAAGAATGCCTATGAATCGGATGATCAAATGTTTGTTTTTCCTGCAGGATTGGTATCTCGACGACAAAAAGGTCGAATTTGCGATTTGGAATGGAAAAAAGCTTTTATTTCTAAGACTATCCAGTTTCAGAGGGATGTGATTCCTATATATTTCGAGGGATTAAATTCCAGTTTTTTTTATCGGTTTGCTCGTATTCGTAAGAAACTGGGATTGAAATTTAATATAGAAATGATATATTTGCCGAGTGAAATGTTTAAAAGTAAAAACAAAACATTTGTGATACATATCGGTAAGCCTATACCTTGGCAAACTTTTGATAAATCGAAAAGCCTTTTTGAATGGGCTCAGTTTGTGAAAGATAAGGTGTACGAATTAAAAAAATGATAAGAAATTCATCAGTGATATTATGGAAGAAATTATAGCGCCGATAGATAGAGACCTGATCAAAGCCGAACTTACTCCGGAACGCTTTCTTCGCCATACTCGTAAAGGGGGAAATGATATATATATCGTCAACTGTTTTAATGCTCCTCATACGATGAGAGAAATAGGACGGTTGCGAGAGATAGCATTTCGTCATGCCGGTGGTGGGACAGGAAAGGAGGTCGATGTAGACAGGTATGATCTGATGGATGAGCCGTGCCAGCAGCTTTTGGTATGGAATCCGGATGCTGGGGAAATATTGGGCGGTTATCGGTTTATATTGGGAGAAAATGTCCGTTATGATGAATGCGGACATCCAATGATCGCGACCTCTCATATGTTTGATTTTTCTCAGAAATTTATTGATGAATATATGCCCAGCACTTTGGAACTAGGGCGATCGTTTGTGACATTGGAGTATCAATCTACCCGTTCGGGTTCTAAGGGTTTGTTTGTGTTAGATAATCTTTGGGACGGTTTGGGCGCTTTGACGGTAGAATATCCGCAAATCAGATATTTTTTTGGTAAGGTGACGATGTATCCTACTTTCTCTGCAGAGGGGCGCAATATGATTCTTTATTTCTTGAATAAGCATTTCCCGGATCCTGATCATTTAGTCTGGCCGAGAACGCCTTTGGAGACCAACATGGATTATGAAAAAATGTCCGGACTGTTTAGAAACGACGATTTTAAAGAAGATTATAAAGTCTTGAATCAATATGTAAGATCTTTGGGATTCAATATTCCGCCTTTAGTAAATGCTTATATGAGCTTATCTCCTACGATGAGAATGTTCGGGACGGCTATTAATGATGAATTCGGAGATGTGGAGGAGTCGGGAATATTGATTGCCGTGGATGAAATTCTGGAAGAAAAAAGAAGCCGGCATATCGAAACATATGATAAATCAAATATAAAGATAATATAATCGAAGTTGTATGAAATAGGTCTGTAAAAGGACATCTTATAAAGATGTCCTTTTTTGCTTTTATATTTAATTTGTTTATGGATATATTGTTGGATGTACATACTCATACGATTGCGAGCGGTCATGCATTCAGTTCTTTGCAGGAGATGGTGAAAAGTGCTGCGGAAAAACGATTGCGGTTATTGGGAATAACAGAGCATACTCCCGGTATTCCGGGAACATGCGATTTGATTTATTTCAGGAATTTGCATGTCGTTCCCCGGAAAATGTATGGCGTAGAGTTGCTGTTAGGTGCAGAAACCAATATCGTAGACTATAAAGGAAATGTGGATTTGCCGGAAGATTACTTTTCTTTTTTGGATATTTGTATCGCAGGTATCCATTCTTTTTGTTATTCTTCCGGAACGGCAGATCAAAATACCGATGCGGTGATCGGAGCTATAAGCAATCCGCATATCGATATCATAAGTCATCCCGGAGATGGAACCGCTCTTTTGAATTTCGAGCCGATTGTGTTGGCATCTAAAGAATACGGTACATTGCTTGAAATAAACAACAGTTCTTTAAATCCTGTCCGTAATAAGAGTGCTGCACGTAGAAATAACTTGGAGATTTTAAGGCTGTGTAAAAAGTATGAAGTTCCTGTTATTCTCGGCAGTGATGCGCATATATCGTTCGATATCGCTCGTTATGACAGATTGTATGATTTATTGAGAGAAGCCGAGTTTCCGGAAGCATTGGTGATGAATGATAAAGTAGAAGAATTTAAAGCCCGGTTGAAACGGGTATAAATTTTTGTGTTCTTGCCGTTTTATGGACTGTTCGAAATTTCCGATGAAAAATATGAAACAAAACCGTATATTTGTAGTTATTACATAAAAGTTATAGACAGATGGTTGCTCGGAAAGTAAAGTATTGTATGGGGACGGTTTTGGCTTCGTTATTCGTTTTTTCTGCTTGTAATTTGCAATCGGGACGTATCGAAACTGTATCCCTTATTCCGGTTTGGTACGGAGATAGCTGTTTATATATAAACGCTGAAGATAAAGTGGAGTTTAGCGGACTATATCCTTCGGTTTCGCTTTTCCGTGAGGATATTGCTTTGGTACAGACAGCCGAACGTGACGCCCGTATCGGGTTTATTGATAATTCCGGAGAGTTTGTTCTTCCGGCTGTTTATAAACAAGCTACGATCTTTCGTGAAGGAATGGCTTTTGTAGTTCGTCCGGGAGAAGCGCCTTGTGCTATTAATCAAAAAGGTGAATTGAAATTTACACTTCGAGATGCGGAAAGTGTAGAGACTTATCATGAAGATATGGCTCTTTATTCGGTTAGGGAAAAAGGAAAGCTTCGTTATGGATATGTCGATAAAAGAGGAGAAACTATAATAGATCCGGTTTACTCCGGAGCAATGTCTTTTTCTCAAGGAAAAGCAGCTGTCCGGGATGCGAAAGGGAAATGGGGTTTTATAGGTAGAAACGGAGAGGCGGTTATTGAATGCCGTTATGATGAAGTAATGCCTTTTAATGATCGAGATGCGGCTTTAGTGAAAGAGAACGGTTTGTGGGGAGTTATCGATAAGAAGGGGAGATATATTATTGACCCTCAGTTTGAGGTGATGCGTAATGATGGAAAATGGTTTCAGATAAAGTCTAAAGAAAATCTGTGGGGCTGGTGTGATCTTGACGGTGAAATAGTAATTACTCCTCGTTTTGAAAAAGCTTTTGGCTTTTTTGACGGAGATAGAGCTCCTGTGCTCTTTGAGGGGAAATGGGCGTATATCGATAGAAAGGGGGTTGTTGTTATTAAACCCCAATTCGATCGGGCTCTTCCTTTTGTCGGGAATTTAGCCGCTGTTTGGGTCGGGAATTATATCGGATTTATAAATAGGGAAGGCCGCTATGAGATAAATCCCCAATATAATGGTCTGAGTCGGGACTATGAAGCGAATGCTGTGTGGGGAATATCTTGCTATGAACGTGTTACTACAGGCAAAAAGTAAGAAACTTTTTGCCTGTAATTACAAGGTTTAAAGGTCTGTTTAAATTTTATTCGGGTCTGGTTTGTGAATTTTTAGAGAAATCCCGTTCTTCATAAAAAGAAATAGCTTCTCTCCATGCATCGGAAATTTCTTTTGCCGAAGACGATTTCACATCAAAGCCGACCAAGACCGTTTCACAAGTCGCTTTTATCTCTTTTGTCTCGATATTTATGATTCGTTGGGCAACTTTCAGGCTTTTGTTTCCGATAGATATTGTAGCGGTCTGCACGGCTATTTTTTCATGCATGAAGACCGGTAGTAAAAAATTTGCATTGATATTCGCGATGATAAGATCTGCATCATTCCAGTTGATAGGACTTCGTTTTACCTCTTCAAAATAACGGGCTTTCCCCAAATCATAGAATGTGAAATAGATAGAGTTATTTACGTGTCCTAAGGCATCGATGTCGTTGAACCTGAGTTGTACGGGTAACGTATGTTTGAAAATCATGTCTTGCATAGAGTTATCTGAATATTATGTTTGTTATAATTTGACGTCCTACTTGTTTATTTAGTCTGTCCATCAACATATTCCGGCACATACTGAGTTCGCTGCGTAATACAGAAGATGAGAGATGTACATACAGAACACCCCGTTGAATATAAAGTTTGGTCGTATAAGACGCGACTTGTTCGCCCAGCAGAGAATTCCATGCCTTTATAAGACGGGTTTCGTCTAACTTCAAATCAAGATTTTGTTCTTTGAGTACTCGGTCGATGATTTCTCCGATAGATTGGGCATCTTGCTTTTTCATTTTATTTCTCCTCCTTTAAACTCTCGATATTTCCCTGTATTACCTGATAAAGATGAAAATCATGTCCGGTTTTACGGATAATTTCGTCGAGATATTCCCGGTTGGTATCTGTTATGAAAATTTGCCCGAAACGCTCTTCTGAGACTAAAGAAATGATACGCTCCATCCGTTGGGAGTCTAATTTGTCGAAAATGTCGTCCAATAGTAAAATCGGAGAAGTGAATCCGTTCCGGTTCAGGAAGTCGAATTGGGCAAGTTTCAAGGCGATCAGAAAAGTTTTATTCTGACCTTGTGACCCGATTCGTTTCATGGGATATTCTCCCAATGTCATTTCCAGTTCATCTTTATGAGAACCTCGAGTGGTGTAACCTAAAATACGGTCACGTTCTCTTATTTCTGCCAATTGGGCGAATAGCTCTCCATGTTCGTGATGTGACCGATAAGATAATCCGACCGATTCATTACCGCCGGATATATAAGTATAAAATTCTTGGAAAACCGGTATGAATGTGGATAAAAACGATTTCCTTTGTTTGAAAATCTCTTCTCCCGTAACAGACATCTGTTCTTCCCATATTTCATATAAAGCGGCATCTTTGATCTCTTGCTTAAGCAAAGCGTTCCGTTGAGCTAAAGCTTTGTTATAACGAATAAGCGTATCGAGGTAGTTCTTGTCGAATTGGGAAATTACAAGGTCTAAAAAGCGTCGTCGTTCGTCACTTCCTCCCAAAATAAGATCTGAGTCGGATGGCGAAACCATAACCAAAGGAATGAATCCGATGTGGTCGGATAGCCTGCCGTATTCTTTCTTATTCCTTTTGAACTGTTTTTTTTGACGTTTTTTCATCCCGCAATATACCTCTTCTTCATTTCCGTTATTATCATAATACCCTTGTAACATAAAAAAGTCTTCGTCATGGCGGATGATTTGCGAGTCGGCTATGTGAGAGTAGCTTTTGCAGAACGAAAGATAATAGATCGCATCCAGCAGATTTGTTTTTCCCATACCGTTATTCCCTAAAAAGCAGTTGATATTCGGGGAGAACGAAAGATCTGCCTGTGCGATATTCTTGAAATTGATAATGGATAACCGTGATAAGATCATTCGTATATACGTTTGAAATGCAAACGTACATAAACTTTTTTATTCTAAGGGGAATTTGGTGGTTAAAACCCGATAAAAAACAAGATATTAAGGGGGTAGATG
>NZ_CEWDCG010000170.1:0-6768 GCF_982436375.1 Coprobacter sp.
ATCGCGAGAAGAAATAGTAGCGAGAGTCAAAGAACTTGTAGATCAACCTGTCGAGTCTGTAAAAGACGAGATAGATTCGTTGAAACAAAATTACTATAAGCTTCGTAAAAATGAAGTAGAGGAAGCTCGTCGGAAGTTTGAAGAAGAGACTGGTGACACATCAGGATTTACTCCTGAGCCTGATGAGTGTGAAGAGACATTGAAAGGCTTGTTGAATGTGTTTAAAGAAAAAAAGGCAAAACTGCTAGAACAACAAGAAAAAGTGAAAGAAGAAAATCTTCTGCGTAAAAAATCTATTCTTGAAGAAATAAAGAAAATTACCGAAGATTCTGATAATATCAATAAGCATTATAACGATTTTCAACAATTACAACAGGCATTCAAAGAAATTACGGATGTTCCGGCTTCTGCTGTTAATGAATTATGGAAAAATTATCAATTATATGTCGAGCACTTTTATGATTTATTAAAAATCAACAAAGAGTTGCGAGATTATGACTTCAAAAAAAATCTTGATCTGAAGTTGGCAATTTGTGAGTCGGCCGAAGCATTAGCTAAAAATGATGATGTTGTGGCTGCTTTTAAGTCTTTACAAACTTTGCATGACGAGTGGAGAGCTATAGGACCGGTAGCAAAAGAGTTGCGTGAAGATTTGTGGAATCGGTTCAAGGCGGCTTCTACAGTAATTAATAAAGCTCATCAGCAGCATTTTGAAATTTTGAAGGCTGACGAGCAAAAAAATGAAGCAGCGAAAATTGCGATATGTGAGGAAATTGAAGCTATCGATATGACTGCATTGAAATCGTTTAGTGCTTGGGATGAAAAAACAAAAGATATTATAGCATTGCAAGAACGATGGAAAGGTATAGGTTTCGCTTCCCGTAAGGTGAATAATGCTTTATTCGAACGTTTCCGTAAAACGTGTGATGAGTTCTTTAAACAAAAGGCGGAGTATTTCAAACGAGTGAAAGACGAGATGTCTCTCAACCTTGAGAAAAAGAAAGCTTTGTGCGAAAAGGCTGAAGCTCTGAAAGACAGTACTGATTGGAAAAATACAACCGATCAGATGATAGCTATTCAGAAAGAATGGAAAACTATAGGTCCGGTTGCAAAAAAATATTCGGATGCTGTATGGACTCGTTTTATTGCGGCTTGCGACTATTTCTTTGAACAAAAAAATAAGCAGACAGCTTCTGTACGTCAGGTTGAACAGGAAAATCTTCTGTTGAAAAAAGCTGTCATTGAAAAACTAAATGCTCTTGACGAAGCAATGGCTCCGAGCGAAGCGGTTGCTTTGGTAAAGACTTTGATGGCCGAATGGAATCAGATAGGACATGTCCCTTTCAAAGAGAAAGACAAAATTTATAAGAGTTATCAGGCTGCATTGGATAAGCATTTTAAACGTTTGAACATGAATGAAACCAAGAATCGTTTAAATTCCTTTACTTCTGCTGTCCAACAAATGGCGTCTTCTGACCAAGCTCAAAATAAATTATATCGGGAAAGAGAACGATTGATGCGTTCGTATGAACATGTTAAAGCGGAGTTGCAGACGTACGAAAATAATATGGGCTTTTTAAATATCTCTTCGAAAAGCGGAGGAGGCATGCTCAAGGAAATGGAACGGAAGATGCAAAAATTAAAAGATGAAATGCAGCTGATTGCTCAAAAAATCGAATTGATCGACGAGAATCTGTAAAATAAGTAAAGATTTGTACGGCTCGTAACAGACTGAGGTTTGTTACGGGCTGTTTTATCGATAATCACATAGATGCTTCTATTGTGAAATAAGTGTTTGATAATATGGAAAGAAGAGATAGAGGACGTTTTATAAGGGGATTGGTTGCAGTTGGAGATTTTTGTTGTATCAATCTTGTTTTCCTTATGGTTTATCTGTTTTTCGATTCAGATATGACCCATCAATTCAATCAGAAAATAGTTTGGCTTTTACTGAATATATCTTATTTCCCGGTAGTATTGATGTTTAATCAGATACATAATACCCGTATTATCTATATCGATTCTTTATTATTGGCGGCTTCTGAGTCGGTTGTATTATTGTTCCTGATTTTTATATCGTTGTTGACATTTTTGCAAATTGAGGTCGGGACAATTGTCCTGCTTACATTTTTTGTGGGTTTCTTTATATCCTTGAATCTTTGGTGGTTATTGGCAAGTAGGGTTCTTAAATATTATCGAAGTAAGGGATTTAATTTTAAGAGAATCATTATTGTAGGTGCAGGGAAAACCGGTTTGATGCTGTTTCGGGAACTACATTCTGATTTAGGATATGGATATAAATTTTTAGGTTTTTTTGATGATAATGCGGAGTTGAAAGGGCAGATTCCCCAATTGCTGGGCGATACCGGTATGGTCGAAAAATTTGCATTGGAAAATAATGTAGACGAAATTTATTGTGCGCTTCCGGGATCTCAAGATGCTAAAATATTAAATTTACTCCAGTTTTCCGAGCGTCATGCCATCCGTTTTTTTATCGTGCCGGAAATCAGCCGTTATGTCTTACGTAGGCTGCATTTTCAGATTATGGGACGAGTTCCGGTATTGTCTGTTCGGGAAGAACCCTTGCAGAGGTGGGAGATGAGGGCAGTCAAACGTTTGTTCGATTTCGTTTTTTCCTCAGTTATTCTTTTACTTTCTCCTTTGTGGTTGTTGCCGATAGCTATATGCGTGAAATTGTCGTCACCCGGTCCTGTATTGTTCAAGCAAAAACGTACAGGTTTTATGGGACGGGAATTTAATTGTTTGAAATTTCGGACGATGAGGGTAAATAATGAAAGTGATAAACTTCAGGCAACTAAAGGAGACCCCCGTATAACTCGTATCGGTGAATTTTTGCGAAAGACAAGTCTGGATGAATTGCCGCAGTTTATTAATGTTTTTAAAGGAGAGATGTCGGTTGTCGGTCCTCGTCCTCATATGCTGAAGCATACCAAAGACTACTCGGCGATTATCGATAAATATATGGTGCGTCATTTCATAAAACCCGGTTTGACGGGATGGGCGCAAGTAAATGGGTATCGAGGAGAAACAAAAGAACTTTGGCAGATGGAAAAGAGAGTAGAGTATGATGTTTGGTATATTGAAAATTGGAACTTTATGCTCGATATGAAGATTATCTTTTTAACTTTAATCGGTATTTTTAAAGGTGATAAGAATGCATTTTGATTAGAAAATGTTGGAGACTTATTTGAATTTTCCGGAATTAATTTGAGAATTAAAGTATTAAATATAGAAGCATAGATTATGAAAACTGCAATTGTCGGAACCGGTTATGTGGGTTTGGTAACAGGAACCTGTTTTGCTGAAATGGGAGCGAATGTTATTTGTGTTGATGTTGACCGGACTAAAATCGAAAAGCTTAAAAACGGTATAATTCCCATCTATGAACCGGGCTTAGAAGAGTTGGTTAAAAAGAATTGTAATGACGGACGATTGAATTTTACGACAGATTTGGCTTCATGTATTAATGATGTGGATATTGTTTTTAGTGCGGTAGGTACTCCTCCCGACGAAGATGGAAGTGCCGATTTAAGTTATGTTTTGGAGGTTGCACGTACTATCGGACGCACGATGAATAAATACTTGCTTGTTGTTACGAAGAGTACTGTCCCTGTGGGAACTGCAGCTTTGGTGCGTAAGGCTATACAAGACGAGTTGGATATTCGGAATCTGGATATTCAATTTGACGTTGCTTCTAATCCCGAGTTTTTGAAAGAAGGAAATGCTGTGAATGATTTTATGCATCCCGATCGTGTCGTTGTCGGAGTAGAATCAGAAAAAGCGAAAGCTTTGTTGTCTCGTCTTTATAAACCGTTTTTGATCAATAATTTCCGTATTATATTTATGGATGTTCCATCGGCCGAAATGACTAAATATGCGGCAAATGCGATGTTGGCTACCCGCATCAGTTTTATGAATAATATTGCTAATCTTTGTGAGAAAGTCGGTGCTGATATAAATATGGTGCGTGCAGGAATCGGAAGTGATGAACGTATTGGCAGCAAATTTTTGTATGCCGGTTGCGGATATGGAGGGTCATGTTTTCCGAAAGATGTTCGGGCGTTGATAAAGACTGCGTCGGAAAACGATGTCGATCTTGAAATTCTGAAAGCAGTAGAACGGGTGAATGACGAGCAGAAAATGATTTTGTTTAAGAAGTTGTCTGCTTATTATTCAAATAAGTTATCGGGAAAAACGATTGCGGTTTGGGGGCTTTCGTTCAAGCCGGAAACCGATGACATGAGAGATGCCCCGTCTCTGTTATTGGTTGATGCTTTGGTCAAGGCCGGATGTGTTGTAAAAGCTTATGATCCTATCGCTATTCCTGAGGCTAAACGTCGGTTAGGCGAGGATCATATTATTTTTGTCGATGATATGTATGATGCTCTGATCGATGCAGACTGTTTGATGTTGGTGACTGAATGGAAACAGTTTAGATTACCTTCTTGGGCAGTTATCCGCAAGTTAATGAAAACCCCTTATATATTGGACGGTCGCAATATCTATGACCGGGAAGAGGTAAAAGCTTTAGGTTTTGATTACGAATGCATAGGACGTTAGATGACTTTGAACCAGAACATTCCGTTACAGATACTGAAGAAATATTATGGATATGATACATTCCGTCTCCAACAGGCTGAAATAATCGATACGATTATATCCGGTCGCGATTGTTTGGTATTAATGCCTACCGGAGGGGGGAAATCTCTCTGTTATCAGATACCTGCAATTATAAAGGGGGGAACGACAGTTGTCGTTTCTCCTTTATTGGCTTTAATGAAAGATCAGGTCGACACTCTCGATTCGAACGGAATTCCTGCTGCAATGCTGAATAGTTTGCAAAATGAGACAGAAACGGTAAAAGTAAAGATTGCTGCTCGGCGGGGAGATCTGAGACTGTTATATATTTCTCCTGAACGGTTGATGGGTGAGATAGACGGACTGTTGAGAGAGATGAATATTTCTTTATTTGCTATCGATGAAGCACACTGTATCTCGCAGTGGGGACATGATTTTAGGCCTGAGTATAATCGTCTTTCCGTCCTTAAAAAATATTTTCCTAAAGTGCCGTTAATGGCATTGACTGCTACTGCGGATAAGTTGACACGTGAAGATATCGTGACTCAGCTTGCTATGGATAATCCTCAGGTGTTTATATCTTCTTTTGATCGTCCCAATCTCACGCTTTCGGTGCGTAAAAATCTGAATAAGAAGCAAAAACTATCAGCAATACTCTCATTTATAGAACAGCATCCGCGCCAAAGCGGAATAATTTATTGTATGAGTCGGAACAGTACTGAGATATTGGTCCGAGAACTGTCTCAATACGGAATTTCAGTGACAGCTTATCATGCCGGGTTGTCGTCTCGGGAGAGAGAAACGGCACAACAAGCATTCTTGAATGATCGGGTACAGATAATCTGTGCTACGATTGCTTTTGGAATGGGAATCGATAAATCTAATGTGCGGTGGGTCATACATTATAATATGCCTAAGAGTATAGAGTGTTATTATCAGGAAATCGGGAGAGCCGGAAGGGATGGAATGAAAGGCGACACATTGCTGTTCTATTCTTTAGGTGATGTGGTAATGCTTTCAAAATTTGCTGAAGAAAGCGGGCAGAAGAAAATCAATTTGGAGAAGCTTCGCCGAATGCAGCAATATGCAGAATCTCCGATTTGTCGCAGACGTATTTTACTCAGTTATTTTGGCGAAACAGTCGATCATGATTGTGGAAACTGTGATGTTTGCAAGAATCCGCCTCAACGGTTTGATGGATCTGTATTGGCACAGAAGGCTTTGAGTGCTATCGTTCGCACGGAACAACAAGTGACTTTTAATTTGTTGATTGATGTTTTGCGAGGGTCGCATAAAGCAGAAATTCTGAAAAGAAATTATGATAAAATAAAAACATTCGGAGTCGGTTCTGATTTGACATTTCGGCAATGGCAGGGATATCTTTTGCAAATGTTGCAGTTAGGATTATTCGAAATGCTTTATAATCAGGGTGAACGATTATCTGTGACAGAATTGGGTTGGAAAGCCCTTCGGAATGAATTGGAAATTAAGCTTACATGGGTAACCGATGAACCTGTGCAACCGGTAGCCAAAACTCCTAAAAAAACAATGCGTCATGAGGTTGCAGAATTATCTGATGACGAAAAACTTTTTGAAGCATTGCGTGGATTGCGAATGAAACTTGCGGTAGAAGAGGATAAACCTGCTTATACGATATTTACAGATCGTGTCTTACAAGAGATGGTAGAGCGCAAACCTGTTACACTATATGATTTTGCCCGGATCAGCGGAGTTGGAGAAGTAAAAGTTTCTCGCTATGGTAAACAATTTGTCGATTTGCTTCGTAAAGAATTGAATATTAAACGAGAAAAAGGCGATTCTTATATCGAGACTTTGATGCTTTTACGTCAAGGACTGACGATCGAGCAGGTTGCAGAAAGCCGGAATTTAAAGCCTGTTACGATTTATTCTCATATAGCAGAATTGATCATATCCCGGAAGTTGACAGATTGGAGCAATTATATTTCGGTTTTTGAAATCGAGTCTGTTGCGAATGTCATATCATCTTCCGAAAGTAAAACTCAAAATCTGAAGCCTATATATGAAGCATTAAATGGTGAAATAGATTATGGCAAGATCCGTTTAGCTTTAGCTGTTCTATCTCTTGAATAATAGTCTGTTTACGTTTATTCGTTCGTTATATTTCTCAAAGAACGGTATAACTTTTCT
>NZ_CEWDCG010000171.1:0-6729 GCF_982436375.1 Coprobacter sp.
ATTTATTCTTTCGTGTTTCTCTTTTTTAGATCACTTTTTCAGATTATTAATAGCACGCTACGTTCTCAAAAGTATTTTTTTGCAAAGAACTGAAATTTACACGTTAAGAAATGCAGAAAAACGGCTGATTATTACCATAATTAAAAAAACATTTGCATCTTTGCAAAGAAATAATTATCTTTCAAATTAAATAAACATTTGGAGGTAGGCCGAGAGGCTCACTCTTTATATTAATTACAATTCAAAAGATTCCCTATGGAAAGAGAAAACAAACCAAGGCGACCTCGTATTGGAGAGAGTAAAAGTGTCGCCGGCCGTGACGGTAGTGTAGAAAGATACGAAAAAGTAGATTATTCTCGAAGAACCGAAAACACGTTCGATCCGGAAAGAAGACCCCGGATCAATAATGGCGAAAGAAATTATAATCGCCCTTCTTACGGAGAAAACAACAAGAGACCTTATAACGGCAACAGGCAATCATCCGGTTATAACCGAACCAACAATTATGGGGATGCGGGAAACCGTTCCTATAACAATGATCGCCCGTATAATAAACCGTATAATAACAGGCCTTATAATAACGATCGTCCCCGTTACAACAGTGAAAACAACGACCGCCCCTATCGTCCGGCAAATCGTCCGGCATACGGGAACAATTCCAATAACGGGAACAGGCCTTATAATAACCGTAACAACGGCTCATACAATAATAACAGAAACGGTAACAGACCATATAATAACAACAGACCGCAACGTCGAGACGACTATTCTCAACAACGCAAACGGATCATCTATGAAGAAATAAACGTAGATCCGAACGAACCTATACGTTTAAATAAATATATGGCCAATGCCGGAGTATGTTCTCGTCGTGAAGCCGATGAATTCATACAGCAAGGTCTCGTAAAAGTAAACGGAGTCGTCATGAACGAACTCGGGACTAAAATTACCCGTAGCGACGTCGTTACTTTCCAAGATAAAGTTGTGACTTTGGAACATAAAATATATGTCTTACTGAATAAACCGAAAGATTGCGTGACGACATCAGACGATCCTCAAGGCCGTCTGACCGTAATGGATATTGTCCGAAACGCATGTACAGAACGTATCTATCCGGTAGGTAGATTAGACCGGAATACCACAGGAGTCCTATTATTGACAAATGACGGAGATTTGGCATCAAAACTGACTCACCCGAAATTTATCAAGAAAAAAATCTATCACGTATGGACAGATAAAGATGTTTCGGAAGAAGACATGCAACGGATTGCAGATGGCATTGAATTAGAAGACGGACCTATTCACGCCGATGCTGTCAGCTATGCAACCGATACGGATAAGAATCAGGTCGGAATCGAAATTCACTCCGGACGAAACCGTATCGTCCGCCGTATTTTCGAAGCTTTAGGATACCGAGTGACAAAACTCGACCGGGTTTATTTCGCCGGACTGACTAAGAAAAACTTACCCAGAGGACGCTGGCGTTATCTTACTCAACAAGAAGTCACCATGCTTCAAATGGGTTCGTTCGAATAAAACGAATATAAAATCAAAAAATAAATCTGCACGAATGTCGGAAATTTCCGACATTCGTGTTCAGGCATAAAACAAGAAGGACAAATGGAAACAATCAGCAGAACCAAAATCGCAGATCTGTTCAAAAATAAACCTTTCGGAACTCAAGTTAACGTAAAAGGATGGGTTCGTACTCGTCGCGGGAACAAACAAGTCGGGTTCATCGCTTTAAATGACGGATCGACAATTAAAAATATGCAGATAGTCATCGACCTGCAAAAATTCGATGAAGAACTCTTAAAACCGATTACAACCGGTGCTTGTATCAATGTAAACGGACTATTGGTCGAATCGCAGGGAAAAGGCCAAGATGCAGAAATACAAGCAGAAGAAATAGAAATATACGGAACTGCCGATCCGTTGACCTATCCGTTACAAAAGAAAGGTCATTCCATGGAGTTTTTACGAGAAATAGCACATCTGCGTCCTCGTACAAATACGTTCGGAGCTGTATTTCGGATGCGACACCACATGGCAATGGCAATACATACATTTTTCCATGAAAGAGGTTTTTACTATTTTCATACTCCGATCATTACCGCTTCCGACTGTGAAGGAGCAGGACAGATGTTTCAGGTGACTACCATGAATCTGTATGATTTGAAAAAGGATGAAAACGGATCGATTATTTATGATAATGACTTTTTCGGTAAACAGGCGAGCCTGACCGTTTCAGGTCAACTTGAAGCCGAATTAGCAGCAATGGCGATGGGAGCCGTTTATACATTCGGTCCTACATTCCGGGCAGAAAACTCCAATACTCCCCGTCATCTCGCAGAATTTTGGATGATCGAGCCGGAAGTTGCATTTATCGAAATTGCAGAAAATATGCAATTGGCAGAAGACTTCATAAAATATTGCGTTCGCTGGGCCTTAGACAACTGTAAAGACGATCTGCAATTCCTTAACGACATGTTCGACAAAGGACTTATCGAACGGCTGCAATCGGTTCTTAAAGATGAATTCGTACGACTGTCTTATACCGAAGGTGTCAAGATATTGGAAGATGCGGTCGCTAAAGGTCACAAATTCGAATTTCCGATATATTGGGGGGCAGACCTCGCATCCGAACATGAACGGTATTTGGTAGAAGAACACTTCAAACGTCCGGTCATCCTCACCGATTATCCGAAAGAAATAAAATCATTCTATATGAAACAGAATGATGACGGAAAAACGGTCCGCGCCATGGATGTCCTATTCCCTAAAATAGGAGAAATCATAGGAGGTTCGCAACGTGAAGAAAATTATGACAAACTTTATACTCGTGCTAAAGAAATGGGTGTTCCGGAAAAAGATATTTGGTGGTATCTCGATACACGACGCTTCGGGACTGCCCCGCATTCCGGTTTCGGTTTAGGATTTGAACGACTTTTATTGTTCGTTACCGGAATGACAAATATTCGAGATGTCATTCCGTTCCCAAGAACTCCGAAAAATGCAGAATTTTAAATATTCCTATAAAATAAAGACTTCCCGAAAAATTGAATTTTTCGGGAAGTCTTTATTTTATACCTATTTTATAGCCTTAATCTATTCAAAGTTTTCGAATTATACCTTAAACAGATGTACTTTCCCTTTATCCGCATCATACACATCCAAGTGCAGCCAAGAAACGCCATCCTCCAAACGAATCGGACAGGGCAGCAGAATTTGATTCTTTATGATCAATCTTCTCGCTTCCTCTGCCGTCATCCCTTCTATCGTCGCATCTATGGCCTTCCCGAAATTATGCGCAGACAAATAGAGTTTCCCGTTTTTTGTCTTATCCCTTACCAGTTGACAAATATTGCACCGAAGTCCTCTTTGGGTATAACCTCCTCCTGAAGCCCAATTATTAACAATCATCGGTTTGTTCAATATTTTCTCCCGGATTATATCAAGCGTCTCTATCAATTCCGGATCGATAAACATCCATGCCCGTTCTCCATATTTTTTATAGACTTCGGGACAAACAAGTTCTTGTATTTTGAAGTGCTTACTTTTTTTCATTTCCTACTCCTTTTAATTTTTCGATTAACTCTTTCGCTTTTTCAATGTCTTTACAATTGATGATCTCTTTCATGGCTTCGGGGATATCAGCGGCGACTGACCGCTTCTCTTTCAAGTTCTCGAAGACACTGCGCAGTTCTATATACACGATACAGAGCGTCCCGAACATGGAGGCATAAGGAAGATTATAAACCGTGATAAACGAACCGACAATGTCGAATAACAGGAACATTATCTGAACTCTCCAATATTCTCCGATCTTTGCTACCGTTCGCCTAAGTTTATCGCTATAAATTTGCTCGTGTCGGGCTCTGGCTTTTTCAACTCCCGTCCACAAATCGATAAATACGGCTATAACCATTATGATCCAAAAAACTAAAATAATGACAGCTCGACGTTTTAATTCTCCGATCTGATCGCTGCTAATAAAATCTAAAATAATATCCATATCCTCCATATAATAAATAATTGAACAATTTGTCCGGCAATACCGCCTATCAGTGTTGCCCATAAATCGAGCCGGTCGAATTTCCCGCTCCATGCCTTGTCTCCATATTCCTTACCGATCGCCAAGCCTATGGAAAACAGTAACGTGCCTATCAACGCCCCGAGAAATCCATATAAGATATGACGAGGACGGTTACTTTCTCTCAACCATTTCATCGAAGACCTCCTTCCTGATCCGGTGTCCATTCCGGGCTGGCCAACAGTTTCTCCAGCTCTTTCCCCTGATAGACGGGATAATTCTCCCACTCTACGCTATCTTCCGATAGGGGCATTATTTCCTTATTTTTCTCCGATACCAGCGTATCGTATGTTTCTACGTGCATGATCGCTTCTGTTGCGTCTACGTTCTTTCTTCTCGTTTCCCAATCCGGGTCTATATCTTTAAGTTCCGAAATCGGGATTTTGTAATATCTGTTCATCGTATTTTGGTTTTTAGAATTCGTTATTTTCTCCGGCCTTGCCGTCTATATCTTCTCCGTTGTATTGACACGAGGCCTTATAGTTATGCTTTATTTCTTCTTCGGTTAACTCCCTGTTATATATTAATGCATCATATATTTTCTGTTTACATGCGTAAATAGGGGAATTATTTATTGATCCTAATGTAATCCCGATTACATTGTTTTCTTTTCCGCCATTAAAGCATCCTACAACGAATATCTCTTTTCCTTTATTGGAAATATTAAAATTTGTTTTACTGATATTGCCATTCATTATATATCTATTCTCTGACGAGAAACAAATACCCTTGTTTATTCCTAAATAATAGCTACTCCCATAAATAAGTCCGCTCCAACTATTACCGGTTAATAATTCAACATCACTAATTGTAAAAAGAATTGTAAAATCTATATTGGTCATTGCTTTTTCAACACTTGAAAAGTCATCTACCCCGTCATATTGAATATAGCCGTCTCCGTAACCGGAATCGACTGTATATGCAAAGTTTTTATTTTCAAGGTCGTTCCCGTTGCCGGACAGATCCGGAAGAATGTTTTTATTCTCATCCGTGTTGCTTCGTCCTCGACCGGTATAGTAACCGATCAGACCCTCCCGGATGTAGTCCAATGCTTTCGATACTTTACATCGGGCTATCATACGGGGTTTTACTTCGGCGGCATTGCTGGCGAAATAGGTCTGTTCGTCATAGGTCGTTATTACCGGTAAATCAAGAGAATATTCTGCCGGAGTAAATAATACATAATAATAGATAGTACTTTCATCCTCGATCATGGCTTTTAATGCTTCTTCCGTTGGATAGTCGGTTATATCATATACAACTGTAAATCCGTATCTCAGACTGTTTGTCCATACTCCATACACTTTATTCCACTTATTGGATGTGGAATCTCCTGTATAATAGAATTTATTGCTGTAAAAGACAGATATGTCAGGGGTTACTTGTGTTCCTTTTACCGATCCTCTTACAAGGACTTCTCTTAAATCTCCGTTACTATTAAGTGTTGAGATTGAAGTGACGGTGAATCCTGTACTCACACCTATCCGCTGTATCAGTTTCCATTCTTTTCCGTTATACACTACTTCATCGTATATGCCGTTTACTGATCGAAGTATACCGTCATGTCCCGCCTTTTTCATTGCTTCTTTGATGTTCAACAACTGGTAATCGCTTCCTGCTTTATCCGGCATGACTGACAAAAACAGCCCACTGTCTCCTACCGATCGCATAGGTACGGGATTCGCAGGGGTCGGTGTTCCGTTCTGTTCCGTAAGCCCATGTATCGATAGGGACAACAGTTTATCGTCTCCCGGTTTCGTGTTCCAGATCGGAAAAGCTCGGCCGGAGGCCTCTACTTCCGGATGGTTCGTCCCGGAGGTTGAAGCGTGACCAAGCTTCCCTAAATGTCCTAAGTTCCCTAATCCGTTCATCATTCCATTACATTTGCTGTTCCAGATATCTCTATCGAATACCCTTCATATACCGAAAAATATTCTGTCTGTCCGGACGGAAGGAGAACTCCGCTGCCGGTTTTATCTCCTCTATATTGCCAGAGCCGGCAGTCGGTAACGGCCGTTATCCGGATTATACGGCTTGCTCCTGACGGAAGTGTCCCGTCCGTGATGTCTTGGGCTGTTCCTATCGGCAATACCGGTACGGGATTGAGGTTCTTGTCTAAGGGCATGATATTGTTCATATTGTTATGGTTTTATCGTTATGGTAATGTTACTGCTATTTGGATTGGCATATCCGGTCTTATTTTCTCTATTATCATGGAGACGAGAGATTCCGGATTGGTAAAGGTTATTTTACCGGTTTCTCCGTCATTTTCTGTCGCAAAAACAAAATTCCCTGTATAGGTCGTATCTTCAACGGTATATTTATAATAGAACAGGTATCTTGTCCCCGTTTCAACATTCGTGATTATATCATTGAATGTGTTGTTTCCTAAAAACGGTATGGCAGTATCCGCATCGGCTATTTCTTCTGTACCATCAGCCGTATTGAGATCGATCTCCATGATTTCGATCGAGTCCAGTTTCCGTTTGTCCGACGAAGGCATCAGACCGGCTTCCGAATCATTGGCTGTTTTTGCAAGGGCAAGAGGTATCCGTTCCGGGTTCTCCTCCGGATCTAACATGGTTATGAACGGCTCTCCTTCCGATGTGATGCCGATACTGCGGTTATTATCGGAA
>NZ_CEWDCG010000172.1:0-6630 GCF_982436375.1 Coprobacter sp.
GTGTCAAGGTGCTAGAACGTATTTATCAAAAGAAAGAGTATGAATATAAGTTTCTGTCAGATCGGTATGAGGTAAAATTCCGAAAATGGTATGATAGTCGAAGTTGTCCTTTTTCGGTTTTCCTACCTGTTGATGGGAATATATTTTGAAATAAAAACAATAATAAATAAAATATTGCTTTATGATAGAATTAAAATCGGTAAGTAAGGTCTTTCAGACGAAAGACATCGAGACACGCGCATTGGATGATATTTGTTTAAAGATTAATTCGTCAGAGTTTGTCTCTATAATGGGGCCTTCGGGGTGCGGAAAAAGTACATTGTTGAATTTGATCGGTTTACTGGATCAACCAACTGCCGGAACTATACTGATACATGATACGGATGTATCGGGGATGAGTGATTGGGAGGCTGCCCGGTTTCGGAACAAGAGTCTTGGATTTGTTTTTCAGAATTTCCATTTGGTCCCTTCTCTGAATGTTATGGATAATGTTGAGTTGCCGTTATTATATGGCCGGGTTGCCGCTGTCGAAAGGAAAGAGCGGGTAAAAGAAGTCTTGAATATGGTGGGGCTGTCGCATCGTATGAAGCATTTTCCGTCCCAGTTGTCAGGGGGGCAATGCCAACGTGTTGCGATTGCAAGAGCGATTGTCGGACATCCGGAGATAATTCTTGCCGATGAGCCTACCGGAAATTTGGATAGCCGCATGGGAGAAGAGATTATGGATATTTTGTTGGAGTTGAACAAGCTTGGGGTTACGGTGGTAATGGTTACTCATGATGAGCATATTGCTTCCAAAACAGGACGAATAGTACGATTGTTGGATGGAAAACTCGTTTAGAGAAAGGGAATATCATGAAAATTGTGTTGAGTTACATAAAGACAGCTTTATATAATATAAAGCGGAATAAGGCTTATGCGATATTCTATATTTTGGGTACGACGTTGGCATTTGTTTTCATTGCTATTATATTGCATGTTGTCAAACTTATTACTACCGATGCAGAGCCGATGTTATATGGCGATCGAATTGTGACGGTAAGCGGTTCTCAGCTTTACAATATGCAGGGACAATATATCGGAGGAATTTATCCCATGGAAATGGAACAGTTTTTTGCGGCATTGAAAGGATATGAAATGGTTTCGTATGATAATGATGAGTCTTCTACTGCTTATGTGAATGATCAGTTGAAGGCTGTAGATGTGTCATTTATCGGGGGCGATTATTTTAAAATGTATCAATTCCGTTTTATCGATGGGACATCGTTTGATCGTGAGGATGCTCGAGAGGGGAAAAAAGTCGCTGTAATTAAAGAAAGTTTGGCAAGAGCCGGTTTTCCGGGAGGTAAAGCTGTCGGCGAGAAAATTAAGATTCAAGGTATTGAATATGAAATAATCGGTGTCGTTGCCGATTATTCGATGTTTTCTGCACCTACACTTGCCAATGTTTGGATTCCGTACCGGTATAACAAATTTATCCCTTCTGCTCATTTTTGTTATAATGTGAATATTCTATTCCCGGAAGATATGGATGTTGACCGGATGAAAGAATTGGTATGTAACAATGTGCGGGCTACTGTAGAAAATAGGGGTATGACAGTAGACATATTGCCGGAGAAGATTTATACCAAAAAGGAGGAGATGATAAAAAAATACGGGACAAATATCATGTTATACGGTGCTGGAGCTGCTATTTTCTTGTTGTTGATTATTCCTGCTTTGAATATCGTGACATTGAATTTTTCCAATATGGAGAGCCGGGCTTCGGAGATTGCGATTTCCCGGGCGATTGGGGCTACTCGCATTTCGGTTTTTTTCCAGATTATGGGTGAAAATTTCTTTTTGGTATTGATCGGGGCTATTTTAGGTGTTCTTTTGGTTTTACCGATGTCCTATGGGGTACAGAGTCTTGTCCTGGGCGGATCTCTTAATGAAAAAATGTTGTTGATCGCTTCTCTTGATATGTCGGTTATTTGGTGTCAGGTATTGCCCTTGGCTATTTTGTTCTCTTTATTATCAGGTGGGCTGCCGGCCTATTTAATTACACGAAAAAATATTGCAGAGGTATTGAAAGGAGGAAACGAATAATGAGAAAGTTTTTGCTAAAGATGATCTGGAATCGTCGGAATAAGGTTTGGGAAATTTTGGTAGAACAATTTTTTATCGTATTGGTGTTGATGCTGTGTCTCGGATCTCTGTTTTCGGCATTGAAAAAATATAATGATCCGGGGCTGTTAAACACAGATAATACATTTGTGTTTTCTTGTATGCCGGTTAATTTTAATTCGCGGGCTTCTTTACGGGAATCCGGACGCATAACATCTCTTGTCGTTGAACGGTTGAGAACCAATCCTGCAATAGAAAGTGTGACTGTGGGTAGCGGATTGGCCCCATATATGAGAGACGGCGATAACTATAGTGGAGATACGGTCCGGATTAACGATAAAAAAATCATGGCAGCTATAAAGACTGTCGATAAATATGCTCTTGATGTATTTGATATTCGTTTGGAAGAAGGAGAGTGGTTTACCGGAGAGACCAAATTGGCTGATGGCTCTCTTCCTGTTGTTGTTTCCCGGCAATTGGTAGATGCTGTCGGGTGGGTAGATGCCGTCGGCAAGAAGTTTGTATATAGAAATCGGGAACTTACGGTAATCGGGGTTGTTGCAGGGGTGAAGCATGCAGTATTCGAACCTTCGTCAGAGGCGATACTTTTCCCTTTCGAGCATTTGCCCTTTATGGAATGTGTCGCTAAAGTAAAAAAAGGGCATGAAGCCGACTTTTATAATGCTTGCGATAAAGAGTTCAAACGGGCTGGCTTGAATAATGATGTCGAGTTGTTTGTTTCTCCGATGGAAGAGTGGAAGGCTTTTTCAATGGTTGGGACGATGCTTTCAGTTGCAGCACAAGCCGTGCCGGCTTTTTTCTTGTTTATTTTTGCGTTTATTGGAACATTCGGATTATTTTGGTTACAGTCGAAAAAAAGGTTGAAAGAGTATGCTTTGCAGTTGGCTTTAGGAGCAACACGTAGAGATCTTATGAAAATGGTGCTTGGAGAAAGTTTGTTGATTTCGGTAATGGCTTCTATTCCTTCAGTACTGTTGGCATTTTTTATTTATGATTTTACCGTAGAAAATATTGCTGCAGTTGTGACCACGATATTGCTGATGTGTTTGTTTTCATTATTTAGTGCATGGTATCCGGCATACCGAATTTCTCGTGTAAATCCGGCAGAGGTATTGCATTATGAATAATGAGTAAATATAGGTTGTATGAAACTATGGATGATATGTATAGTCTTTCTGTTCCCTACCTGTTTGTGGGGGCAGAAAGATACTTTGTCTCTCTCTATGGATCAGGCTTTAAATATAGCTCGTATTTTTTCTATTGATGCAATCGTGGCAAGAAATACTTTGCAGATTGCTTATTGGTCGTACCGTAATTATAAGGCGGATTTGTTACCTAGTATGGTTTTAGACGGCACTTTGCCCAGCTTGGATAAGTCATTGTCTTCTTATCAGAAAGAAGATGGTACATATTCGTTCGTTACAAACCGTCTGCTCAGTGAAAATTTGAATCTTTCTATTACTCAAAATATTCCTTATACGGGAGGTTCTATTTCTTTACAGTCACAATTGCAACGTATTGACCAGTTGGACGGAGATCGTAATACAAGTTATTTGAGTGTCCCTTTAGGATTGACCCTTTCTCAGCCTTTGATTACAGCTCGGCCATTAAGATGGTCGATGCGTATAGAGCCCAAGAAGTATAAAGAGGCATTACAACAATATTGTGTAAGTATGGAGGCTGTAAATATGCAGACAGTCAAGCATTATTTCGAATTTTTATTAGCATCGGTAAATAAAAATATCGCAGAACAGAATCTGAAAAATGCTGAGGAATTGTTGAAAATAGCTCAGGGTAAGAAAAAGATCGGAATAATATCGGATAATGATTTGCTGCAACTGGAATTAGGAAGATTGAATGCTTCGTCAAATTTGATAAAAGCGGAACAAGAGTATGATAATAAGATGTATGCTTTTCGAAATTATTTGCGATATGATGATTCTGTCGTGTTGAAAATTGATGTTCCGCAAAAATGTCCTGTTGTAAAGATTTCACCACGTGAGGTTTTAGATATTGCATTAAAAAATAATCCTTTAAATTATTCGATCGAAAGGCAGTTGTTAGAGGCAAAACAGCAAATTGCCCAAGCTCGAGTAGATCGTGGATTTAAAGCGGATATTTATGCTTCGGTAGGATTTACGGGAAGTGATAATAGTTTATCCGGAACATATCAGAATTTACAGAATCGTCAGGTTGTGAGTTTAGGAATACGTATTCCTATTTTAGATTGGGGAAAAGGTCGGGGACGAGTGCGGTTGGCGAAGTCGCAGCAAGAGCTCATAAAGGCGCAAATTGAGCAAAGCCAGATGAATTTTGAACGAGATGTAACGTTATCTGTCAATCAATTTCAAGATCAGACACGATTGTTAGATATTGCTGTTCTTGCAGATTCTGTTGCACAATGTCGGTATAAAACAGCATACAATATCTTTGTTATGGGAAATATTAATGTCTTGGATATAAATTCGGCTCAAGTAGAACGGGATAATGCTCGTAGAGAATATATTTCTCAGTTATATACCTCTTGGTTATATTATTACAATATTCGACAGCTATCCCTTTATGATTTTGTTCGAGATGAGGATATTATATATGAAATGATAAAAAATTAAAAAATATAAACATGGGCATGGATAAAGAAATTTCACCGGAGGTGAAACGTCGTAGAAAAAAGATATTGATTATTAAATTTGCGTTTGTAGCATGTGCTTTAGTTTGTTTTTTTATTGTTTTGGTAAAAGTATTCAGTGCCGGAATTCCTTTAGAAGATATTGATTTTGGAACGGTGACAAAAGGTGAAATCGGAATTTCTGTTTCTGCAACGGGAAAAGTAGCTCCTCTGTCGGAAGAGATAATAACCTCGCCGATTTCTTCGAAAATATTGGAAGTATATAAAAAATCCGGAGAGAAACTATCCAAAAATGATTCTATTTTAAAACTTGATTTAGCGGAAGCCAATGTAGGTATGGAGAATCAGCGGGATGAGCTGGAGATGAAACGTTTTAAATTAGAACAGATGAAGATTGTGGCGGAAAGCCAGTTGTCGGAGATGAAGATGAGTATCGATATAGATGAAATGAGATTGGAGAGAATGAAAGTGCTATTGCAAAATGAGAAATATTTAGATAGTATAGGAGCAAGTACGTCTGATAAAATAAAACAAGCTGAATTGGAATATAAAGTTCAGAAAATGAATCTGGACCAATTAAAATTGAAATATAATAATCAGAAACGGACTTCTGCTGCGGATATTCGAGTACAGGAATTGGATTACAATATAGCCTTGAAAAATATTTCGTTACGGACTAAGATGATGAAAGAGGCACAAGTGCGTTCTCCTCAAGATGCGACATTGATATGGGTAAATGATCAGGTTGGAGCAACTGTGCCTGCAGGTTCACAATTGGCAATTGTTGCCGATCTCGGTAGCTTTAAGGTAGAAGCCGAAATTACGGATGGATATGCTGATAAGGTTTTACCGGGAAATAAAGCAATTGTAAAAATCGGAAAAGAAGAACTCTCTGGAACAGTGGGGAATGTCGTCCCATCGGTAAAAGATGGAATGATACAATTTCTTATATTTTTAGATGATAATGACCATGATCGTCTGCGTTCCGGCTTGAAAGTTGACGTCTTTGTTATTAATGCGGTAAGAGATGATGCTCTTCGTATAGAAAGACGTTCTTTTTATAATGGTCCGGGAGACTATAATCTTTGGGTGATGGATGGAGATCATATTGTGAAGAGAACAGTTAAGTTGGGAGAGGGAAGTTATGATTATGTAGAAGTATTAGACGGTTTGAATATCGGTGATAAGGTGGTGGTATCGGATATGAATAAATATAGAGATAAAGAGAATTTGAGGATAAGGAAATAAGATATGATGCTGATAGATAAGAATATATTTTTAATTTCTGTTTTTTTACCATAACATTCCCGAATCCTTTATTAATAAGGTATATTTTTAGTTGTAGCTGTTTGTCTTATGTATAAAAAAGACGAACAGCTTATTTTTCTGTTTCATTTTGATTATCTTTGCCAACATTATGGCTCGTATTTTATCGATAGATTACGGAAAAAAACGTACAGGAATTGCGGTGACCGATCCTTTGAAAATAATAGCGAATGGATTGACAACCGTTCCTACGCATGAATTGGTCGGTTTTCTGAAAAATTATTTTCAAAAGGAAGCTGTGGAGAAAGTAATCATAGGATTACCGAAACAGATGAATAATCAACCTTCGGAAAATATGCGATATATCGAGCCGTTTGTAGCACAGTTCAAGAAGTTGTTCCCTGATATTCCGATAGAATATTTTGATGAACGGTTTACTTCTACTTTAGCGCACCGGTCTATGTTGGAAGGCGGGTTGAAGAAGAAAGATCGTCGGAATAAAGAACTGGTGGATGAGATCAGCGCAGTAATCATATTACAGGGATATATGGAAAGCGTGCTGCATGCTTGATTGTTGATAGGAATAAAGATTTATATGCCGGGAGTAC
>NZ_CEWDCG010000173.1:0-6618 GCF_982436375.1 Coprobacter sp.
GTGCTACCATCAAAGTCGTACCTCAAAGCGGTGAAGCCGATGCTGTATCATACACAATCAACTTTACATATACGCAAAAATCGACTTTGCTTTACGAAGATTTCGGTATGGGCTACACGACCCCGGCCGGATGGACAATCATGCCCGGTGCAAATGATGCTAACATGGGTTGGAACTTAAGCAGAACCATCGGAATGGGATACGGAGGAGAAGGTGGTTTCTTAATGGCTACCGGAACAATGTCGTTTTGGGATCGTGACGAATGGGTCATAACTCCAAGTGTCACACTGGTAAAAGGAAAAACTTATGAAATTACATTTTACGCAAAATTACCGGGATACACAGAAAATGAAAATACTTTTGCCGAAATATTCAGAGTAACTGCCGGAACATCCTCTTCGAAAGATGCCCAAACAGAAGAATTACTGAAAATTTCTACACCGCAATCCGGAGAATATACAAAATTCACAGCCGAATTTACGGCTAAAGCATCCCGCCCCTACTATTTCGGTTTCAATATCTGTACTCCAAAATTGGAAACATTCAGCATGCCGGGCATATCTTTAGACGAAATCTCAATATCCGAAAAGGCCGAAGAATTAAGTAAAGACGCTTCTCTAAAAACTTTGACTGTAAACGACATTGAAATCGAAATCGTTTCCGGAAAAACCTCTTATGATTATGAGCTAAACGATAACACAGCAATTCCTGTTGTTACGGCAACAGCAACGGACGATGCCGCAAAAGTAACCGTAACCCAGGCTACAACCATTCCGGGAAGTGCTACCATCAAAGTCGTACCTCAAAGCGGTGAAGCCGATGCTGTATCATACACGATCAATTTCACGTATGACCCTCTCAATGGCTATGACAAACAAAAAATAACTGACCAAATCATATATAACGGAAAAATGATTTTCAATCCTTCACACTTACTATTGGAAGTATTCGATACAACAGGAAGAATAGTAACTAAATCTATCGATGATATCAATACCGAATCTTTAAAAAAAGGAGTTTATATCGTACGAATTATAGGAACGACACATTTTATGAAGATATTGAAATAACATATTTTTTAATAACAAATCAACAATACAAGCCGGAAGGTTAAGCAAGTCCGGCTTGTATTTGATCAAAATCAATAATTAACCTATTTACCTTCCGAAACTATTTCCATATTTTCGTGTAAACAAAACGATTTTCGAAAGACCTGTCATTTAAATTTTACAATAAAAATATTATCAAGTCATCTTTGTACTTTCTTTCGGTCTATAACGTTGTAGGCGGTATCAGTACTCCTCCCCACTTGAAAAGGAAACAGACTATTCTTAAGGATTTCTCTCAAACTTTGTCCAAGCAAAATTTAGATTGGTTCTAAATCAATGATAAGATTTCACCCGTTTTTTCAATGCATCTAAAGCAAATACAGAAGACATTGTCTTTATTTCATTCCTGTCCGAAACTTTATAAAGAACTTTCTTCGAAAGTTTATCTATAACTAATAAATGTACAGGATTTTTCGCATCGACATGCCCGACCCAGTTGGTAAGAAACAATCGTCCATCTGACAAATAATGCATACCTCCGGCAAATTTCAGAGTTCCCGGTAAATCTTTATTCGTCAATGACCAAACAATATTTCCGGCCATATCATATTCAAATACACCAGGATTATTATCTTTATCCGTAACAGCAACTAATGTATTTCCCGATGGCAAGCGTATAACCGAATGTGCACCTCCGGGAACAGGTATATTCCAGACTGCTTTTCCATTTTCGTCATATTCAACAACCGATTTACCGCCATAATGCGCAACCAGATAATGCCCGTTGTCCAAACACCGGGCATTCCTCATAAACGCATGTCCTCCGGTTTTTACTCCAAACGGCAAAATCGATACATCTTTTACAATACTACCATCGGGAGAGACCTCTAAAAGTCGTCCGTTATCACACTCTCCGATAAATGTATTTCCGTTTTTCAAACGCTGACAAGCAAAAATATTACTTTCGGACGTATAATGGAAAATCGTATCGTTTTTCCGGCTAACCTCAAGAACTTCTTTCCCAGCCGTAAATAAGATATTCTTATTAGGAAGCACCCAAATATCATTCGAATCAGGAGCTTTGTGTTCCCATACGATTTCACCGTTTTCTTGAATAAATACTTTACCTTGCGAATAATCACAAAATGCAAAAGACGGTCCTCCGGCAAACAAAGACCCAAAGAAACACAAAAACAGAACAGACAAATAAAAACGTTTCATAACAAACACAACTATAAAGACAAGATATACTCTTCTAACTCTTCAATTTCTTTTTCCGAAACGCGTATGCGAGGTCCATGTACCTTTAACATATCCTTCATCGTAGCACAACGTCCATCATACAGATACGGAACAGTTCTCCATATTTCGATCAATGTCGGAACATCCATTTTTTTCCCGACCTCCGTTCCCGAAGCCCAATCTACAGGATATAGTTTTCCATCTGTAAAATAAGGTCCGGAATGACATGATAAACAATCTTTATCAAAGATCGCTTTCCCCTTATTAGCTTTTTCAGAGAGACGTCCATTTTGCAGATGAGGGCTCGGCAAAGGTTTTAAAGAACGCAGATAAGCATCCATATCATCAGCAACCGATGGCGGAGTAACAGCAAAAAGAATATATTTTATTCCGGAACGTACCGCTATTTCAGCATTTGCACGAATCCCTGTCACCATACAAGGAGGCGTCTGATGTGACAATAACAAAGATTTGGTATTTTTAGGATTACCGAGGCCATCATTCAGCAAATCCCAATTCAAGCCGTCTGCACGGGCATCATTCGGATGACAACTTGCACAACTTTGCCATCCTTGAAAACCTAATGTCGCATCATGAAAATACATATTCCCTCTTCCTTCGGCAGAAGCAAGCATGTTATTGCCCAGCTTCCGCTGTACATCAAATACATCTCCTTTTGCGACATGGATATCTCCTGAAAAATATCCCGCAGCATATAAAGTTTTTCCGTTCATTGCTATGGCTCTTATCCCTTTCCCCCCGACAGGTTGGTACTGAGCAATACCATAAAGCATTCCGGCATCATTCATCACATTCTCCCACCCGTTATAAGATGGTGTTACCGCTACTCCCTGTTTTGCCTGAGCCAAACGATCATGCAATTTTTCTCTATCTATACGACAAACCTCATGTACTCCCGACAGAGCAACACAAATCTCTTTATTATCGGGAGAGACCATCACTTGCCAAGGATTGGCAGCTCCTTTTTGAGGCGTATCTAAAAGTACAGTTGCTTCCACCTTCTCATTTTTCAAATCCACAATAGTCAGCGCATTCGTGTACATCCATCCTCTATCCACCTGATTTGTAGGCAACTGATATCTTGCTAATAAGTGGGTTACATAAGCATGCTCACCTGTAACATCTGTCGTCACAGACTTTACGTCAGTTGACCCATTCGGCAAAAGCAACCTCTTGATAACCTTACTTTTTTCTGTATCGATAATATCCATTTTAGCAGCAACCGGAAAAGCCAAAGCCGACATCTCAGGCATATTATTTACAACTAAAATACGCCTTCCATCAGCAAAGGAAACAGCCCCGACAGGTTCACGCCCGACCGAAATCTTACAAATAAGAGAACCTTTGTCACAATCATATTTTCTAATCTCATTATTATAACGTAAGGTAGCCCAAACAGCTTTACCGGAAGAATCTATCAACAAAGAAGAGGGCGAATAACCGGTATCGAACGCCCCCAACACTTTCATGCTCCTCCCGTCTATCTTATATAATTTTCCGGATACTCCATCGGAAGAAACCCACAAAGAGCCGTCAGGCATAACAGTTATTGCCGTTACCGGAGCATTTAGGGCAATTCTCTTTTTTACAGCAAGTGTTCGAGAATCGACTTTCAACAATTCCGAAGAGAATCTATTGCCGACCCATAAAGTCTTACCATCTGTCGAACAAGCCAGAACATCCGGAGAAACAATATTTTCCGATGCAGCCCATATCTCGGACATTCCCCAAAACAACAAGCAAAAATTTATAATCCAAACCCTCATCATTTTACCATTTTTTCATTTAAAGAACGAATATACTCTCTTATATTTTCTCTTTCGGCACTTTTTGCTTGCTCTCTTTTTTTATCATAATAATCATAATAAGCTTTTTCTTGCTCAGTCCAATTATTCGCTTGTCGATAATCACTGATAAACGGAACTAAAAGATCGATCCACAAAGCGAATACATCTATTTCATCCTGAGAAAGTTGCGTATTACCATGTCCGGACTTCAACCGTTTTATCAAATTACTCGTCGCCGATCCTGCCGAATAGGGACGCAATACGGACGGCTCTGAAAGTGCACTGATCCAATTTACTTCAGGGTGATCGGTCTGTCCCTGCCACGAATCGTTATCCCCTGTCGTCTTACGAGCATGCGTAAGATTTAGATAAGCGTCCGAAAACATTCGTTTAGTTTGATTATCGACAACCTTCAAATCTCCTTTTAAGCTCATAGGATGTTTTACCCCGTCATGACAAGAAATACAATGCTTATCTATAATCGGCTGAACTTCATTAATAAATCCGAAATTTCTAATCCCTTTATCATCTATCGGTACGATCTTTTGTATTTTCTTATTCATCGCATCCGAAACCGGATGTTGCGCCGAAGGGACAGAGTTTTTATGTTCGTGACACCCTACGCAACTTTGAATTTCACCCGGTTGCAAAGTTGACCAGCTTCGCATGGTTTGTACAACATGCCCGTTCTCATCTAACGCTTGGAAATAAAGGGGTTTTCGAGAAGGAACTTCAAAAAATGCCGAACCATCAGGTTCTACATCAACCTCCCCTAAAACTTTTTTCAAGTCCCAGCTCGCATTACCAACTCCCACCGGAGAGAAGGCATGACCTCCTCCGCCCTTTCCATGCCCATACGCACAGCCTACTCCGGCCGCCCGATATTCCAACTCTACAATACGCAATTTTTTAACCGTACCCGGAATCACTCCTTTCATACTACGCCCCTCATAGATATTCTGTAAATAATATATCCCGGTATTTTTTGTATAGTCGACCATATTCACTCGCTGGAAAGGACGCCTACGAGGTGCAACCAGTACCGGCTGATTACAAGATATTTTAGAATCAGCTACCAAAAGTTCTCTTTCTCCATCGATATTCATCCAATAAATAGCAAATTCTATGGGAGTACCGATATTATATCCTAATGGAGTATAAGAAATCAAAAAGTCAGTCTGATTTAAAGCAAAAGGATGCTGAAACTGCTCACCTTCTTGTCCATATCCATCCACACGCACAGCTTCCGGTTTTCGTACAGGAGCAACGAACATCACACCTTCATTTTCATCCCGTCCGGCTTCAGGATCGATAATAGCAAGTTTTCCGTGCTGAGGATTGTGATGTCCCATAAGCACAGCCATCACCTTGCGACTTCCTGGTATAGCACAAGGCTGTGTTATGGTAGTCGGGAACCAACTGTTTCCACCATAATATTCAGCCTGTCCCGTACCATCAAAATTCATCTGAAATAAAGGTTGAGGGAAAATCTGCCCCCGATCATTATAGTCCCAACGCGTATATACTACTCTACCGTCTTCTAAAAGAACCGGATGTAAGGTATGAACCTGATCAAATCCTATCTGACGCATATATTTCCCGCTCCGGTCACAAATAAAAAGATTGCTCACTTCTGTAAACCAACAATCGACAGAAGTTCCACAACGAGTCGAATTAAATAAAATATTATCATCGGGAAGATATATACCCTCAATATCAGCAAATCCTATTCCGGACGTTACTTGCTTAATTTCCCGAGTATCAAGATTCATTTCATACAAATGAAAATCATCTTCTTTAGAAGACTTTTTTAATGAGTATAAAATATGTTTCCCATCAAAATGAACTTCAGGATCACGAAAAACTCCTTCAGGAGCTTTTCCCAAAAGCTCTTGTTCTCCCCAAATTCCTTTCATTCGCAATAAAGACAGTTCGCTGTCCGGAATAAAACATTTTTCGCCTCTGGCATCGGACAATCCCTCTGTATAGGCAAAATAAGATGGGCGAAGTATATGAAATTTAGTAAAGACAATTTCCGGCTTATTTTTCAAGAATACCTGCAACCTCTTTTCCCTCCGTTCCACACAGGCATCGACATAGAGGGATATAGCCTTCGACAAAGAAGAGAAATTATCTTTTACCGGATAAGAAATTCCTAATTTCAATAACCGTAATTTCACTTGCGAAGCCATATCACCGTCAAACCAATCTATTTTTTCCCCATCTTGCAACCACCAATCATATCCCACCGGATATTCTTTCATTAAACTTCTATGAAAATTTTTCTTCATCCGATCAATCTCTTGCTCAGATGATTTTCCGTTCAAACCCTTTATTTGAGCGAATGCATCTTGCAAGCCGACACTAAAACGGTCTGTAGATTCGGGATATGATTCTGCAAAAAGGCGGGTCCCCAGCATCCAAATGCAAATACATAGTAGGTATATTCTCATATCATACATATTGTGTGTGTTTTCCTATATGCCAAAAATAGAAAAAAGTATAAACTAATCATGATG